>JBOHQZ010000097.1:0-12498 GCA_050732275.1 bacterium | reverse complement strand
GGGGCCATCTTGCTGTGGCGGGTGGATGAAAAGGAAGGAAGGAGAATGGCGGAGGCGATGAGCAAAACGTGACTTTGAATTTAATTTGTTCGTAGTAGCGCCTTCAGGCGTAAAATTTTTGAGTTACCACAAAAGTGTGTTATTATTTGAAACATTTGCTAAATTCAACAGCTCAATGCCTGAAGGCGTAACTACGAACTGGTCAATTTGTTCCAGTCACTTCCCCAGAGATTCCTTTGAGATGCTTGTCGAGAAAATCCAAAATGGCTTTGTATCCCTCGACCTCGTTTTCTTTTTTCTCAAAGCCGTGCCCCTCATCGTCAAAGACGATATATTCGACCGGCACACCATTCTTCTTTACGGCTTCGACGATCTCGTCGGATTCCACTTTCAGCACGCGCGGGTCGTTGGCGCCTTGCAGCACGATCAGCGGCTTGGTGATTTTGTCGGGGTGGAAAAGCGGCGAGATGCGGCGCAGATATTCTTCATCCGTCGCCGGATTGCCCATCTCTTTGTAAAGCGCCTCGCGGAAAGATTCCCACCACGGCGGAATGCTCTTTAACGTCCGCACCCAGTTCGCTACGCCAAAAATGTCCACGCCCACCGTAAATTCTTCAGGACGAAAAGCGAGGGCGGCCAGAACCATGTAACCACCATAACTACCGCCGATAATGCCGATTTTTTTCTCATCTACGTAGCCGGTGACAGCCAGAAATTTTTTGGCTTCGACGCAATCAGACAGATCCTCCTCGCCGTGCTTGAGATCGTCCATTTTGAAAAAAGTTTTGCCGTATCCCGAGCTGCCGCGATTGTTGACGGCAATCACCACGTAGCCGTGATTCACGAGATATTGAATGAGTGGGGAATAACCGACGCGCGACTGCCCGCCCGGGCCGCCATGCACCCAAACCAGGGCCGGCGTTTTCTCACCTGGCTTAATGTGATGCGGCTTATAATAAACCGACGGAATCTCCACGCCGTCGAACGATTTGTAGCGCACCACTTGCGCCTCGACCAGGTCGTTTTGGTCGATTTCCGAATTCATCGTGTTGGTGAGCTGCGTGTATTTTTTCGTGGCGAAATCGTAGGCGTACAAATTATTCGGCGAGCGCGAGCCGTTGAGATAGAACGTCATCAGATTCTCGCTGCGGGAAATGTTCACCGAAGTGATTTCCGCATTGGGCAGTTTGGGCAGCGCGATGGGTTGATTCGTCGCCGCATCGTAAATCTTGATCTCGGTTTTGGCGTCATTATTGATGCCCACAACGCGATATTTGCCGTGGCGCGAAAAATAAGCGTACCAGATATCCCAATTGGCCGCCTCGTTTTTTTCGGACTGGCCAGTGGCGATATCATAGCGTTTCAAATATTGAAATTCGTCGCTCTCGTCCGTCAGAAAATAGAGGCTCTTCGAATCGACGCTAAATGTTGCCGGCGAATACTGCACGTCGCCTTCGTGCGGCGTCAGGTGCTTCAATTCCTTCGTTTCTCGATCATACAAATACATGTCGGAATTGTTGGTGGTGGTGCTTTTTGAAAATGCAATGTAGCGCTTGTCATTCGAGATGTCGCCGAACTCAAGCCCCTTGTCGTTTTGGTAAATCATCGCCGGCGCGAATGTCGCGGCGTCCATCTCGTAAACATCCATGAAGCGTTTGTCCCGTTGGTTGAAGCCATAAAAGAAGCTCTTGTCGTCGTAGCTCCAACTGTAGAATTGCGCCTTGGCCGTATCGGCCGGCGTAAGGTCACGCACGGCGCCGTCTTCGTGGCGTACGTAAATGTGGTCGATCTCGTTGCCGCCTATGTCGCTGGAATACAAAATGCGGTTGTCATTTGGGAAAAACGAAATCGCGAAGACGGAATTGTCCCTGGAATCGGTGAGCGGCACCGGCTCGCCCCCCGCAACCGGAACGGTATAAGCATTGAAGACGCCGGTTTTATTGCTGGAGAACAAAATCGTTTTCTCGTCAGGAGAAAAGGAACTGCCCCCAATCTTGGTGGTATTCATGAACTGCTCGATGGTGTACTGCTTGACCGGCCGGTAATCGCTTTTTTGGCAGCTCCCAAAAGCAAGAATGATTAACAGCACGATGAATGTGGCTGAATTTTTTTTCATACTGCCTCCTTCGGGAATTAATTTTTGGTAGAACCTTGGTCGTAGTGCAATGATGCAGGCGCTGTGAGCTAAAAATAATGTATAAAAATCAGGGCAATATGCAAGATGAAAAAATTTCAAAATTGCCATCATTTTTATTGCATTCATCAAAGAAAAATGTTATCTTTGCAAGTTGTGTTTTCGCCCTGAATGATCATTATAGCAAAAGGGAACAACCCAACCGACGGAGGGTGAAGATGAGTGAAAACAATGCCGTGACCAAAGAAGAGCTGAAGGAAATCCTCGCGGAAATGGTCAAAGAAATGCGCGCCGAGACGGCGGCGCAGTTTGATGCAGCAGACAGGAAGACAGCGACGCGATTCGAGGGAATGGAGAGCAAAAACGCGGCGCGATTCGACGAAATCAATCAAAACGTCGCTACACTATCTCGGAAAGTTGACGCTAACGATCAGAAGCTTGAAGTTTTCCGAGGCGAGTTTATGGCGCGATTTGATTCAGCAGACATAAAACACTCAAACGTGGTTACAGAGATTTTTAAACTTCGTCGTGATATGGATGCCCGCGAGCAAAAGAATCAAGAAACGCAATCCCAATTGCTTACCGGCATGGATAAGGTTATGAAGGAACTTGAGAATCACCGCGTCGAAAGAATAAGCCTCGGCGTGATTCAGGATCGTCATACAAGGGATATTGAGTCCCTGAAAAAGCATGTCGGGCTCGAGCGCTCAAATGACAATCATAATACAAACCGCAAAGGGAAAAAGCCGAGCCCGGGCAGAAAGAAAAAGTCAAAATGAGAAATTATAGCCCCTCAAAATCAGAGCCGCCGCAGCCGAGCCAAGCTCAAATAACGCAGGGTACCGATGCGGTCAACTCGAGTCCCCATGCAGAGTTTGATGATTTGGCCGAGAAAAACAGAGCACGCCAAGAAAGCTCCAACAGGACGGATAGCGCATTTGAAGCATCCATGTTGATCACCCAAAAGTGCCTGGGAAAAATGGAACAAATTTTAGCACTCAGTGCCGTCATGAGAAAAGAAAGCGAAGAACGAATAGCCATCTTGAAAGCTCGAGAAAAAGAGTACACACCGTTCATTTTTCCTAAAGTCCGAAAAAATACGCGTCGCCGCACCGCGCAACGCCACAAACGACGTGGGCGATAAATTGCAAAACAGTTGTTATCCTAAATAAACGAAACCCCAATCCACCTCCTCGGTGAATTGGGGTTTCGTTTTTTCAATCAAGTTTTACTTGGCAATCGCCTCTTGCAATTTCTCCAGGGCGTTTTGCGCGGCGTTTTGCTCGGCGCGCTTTTTGGAATTGCCGACGCCGACGCCGACGGTGCGGTTCTGTATTCTCACCTCGACCGTGAAAATCTTGTCGTGGTCCGGGCCCTCTTCGGAGCGGATGGCGTAAAACGGCACACCGAGGTTGCGGCTCTGCGAATATTCGAGCAAAAGGCTTTTGAAATTCTTGTGCTGTTCTTCATTGAGAATAGGATCGATTTCTTTCAGTACAACCGCATCGACAAAAGCTCGCGCCGGCGCGATGCCGCCGTCCAGATAAATCGCGCCGATCACCGCTTCAAACGTGTCGCTGATGATCGACGGCCGGGTGCGGCCGCCGGAGCGTTCTTCAGCCTCGCTCATCAACACGTAGCGGCCAAGATCCAATTGCCGGGCAAAGCGCGCCAAAATTTTCCGGCTCACCAGCAACGATTTCATCGCCGTGATGTCGCCTTCTTCTTTCGCAGGATAGCGGAGATAAAGCGCCTCGGTCACCAGCAAGCCGAGCACCGAATCGCCGAGAAGCTCGAGCCGCTCGTTGGAGCTCACCCGGCGCTCGTTGACCTGCGGCAGAAATGAGCGATGCTTCAAGGCTTGCAGAAGCAAGTCCATATTGCGAAAGCGATACCCGATGAGCTTCGCAAACTCTTTGGCTTTTGCTAAACTCTCTTCCGTTCCTGCTGTTTTTTTCTTTCCGAAAAAATCTCTAAGCCAGTTCAGCATAAAATAGAGACCAAGACAACACCCGCGAGAAGGAAAGATAAAAATTTGCCCATCACAATGCTTAAGCGCACGGTAGCCGCCCCATCTGGCTTGATCGTATCAGAAGAAAATAAAGGAGATTTTTGAGCGAAGGGAGAAATCTGTTGAAGAACATATTTCTCGCTGCGCTCGAAATGACCGGTTGTGAAAATGATACGTTCAAGTTTTTTGCACAAACTTTCTGACCACGAGGCAGACGTTATGGCCGCCGAAGCCAAAGGAATTGGAGATGGCAATTTGCACTTCGCGGCGCACGGCTTCGTTGGGCGTATAATTCAAAAAACAGTCCGGATCGGCCGTGATTTGGTTGATGGTGGGATGAATGGCGCCATCCCGGCAAGTCAATGCCGCGGCAATCAACTCCACGGCGCCGCTGGCGCCGAGCAAATGGCCGATCATCGACTTGGTGGAGCTGATGTTAAGCTTGGCCGCATGCTCACCAAAAACCGCGGCAATCGCCTGTGTTTCGTTTTTATCATTCGCTTCCGTCGAGGTGCCATGCGCATTGACGTATTGCACTTTTTCCGGTGCAATGCCGGCGCTTCTAAGGGCCAAACGCATCGCGCGCACTGCGCCTTCGCCGCCGGGCGCCGGCTGTGTAATGTGATAAGCATCGGCGCTGTATCCGGCGCCGATGACCTCCGCGTAAATTTTCGCCTCACGGCGAGTAGCGCTCTCCAAAGATTCGAGCACCAAAATGCCGGCGCCTTCGCCCATGACAAAGCCGTCGCGCTCCAGATCGAAAGGCCGGCTGGCGCGTTGAGGATCGTCGTTGCGCGTGGACAGCGCTTTCATGGCATTGAAGCCGCCAACGCCCATCGGCGTGACCGTGGCCTCGGCGCCGCCGCAAACCATCACCTCAGCCTCGCCGCGCTGAATATAGCGGAAGCTTTCGCCGATGGCGTGCGAACTCGAGGCGCAAGCCGAGGTGATCGAGTAATTGGGACCTTTGAGGCCGTACTTCATCGAAATGTAGCCCGGCGCAATATCGGAGATCATCATCGGAATAAAAAAAGGGCTGATGCGGCCGGGACCCTTCTCGAACAGCTTACGGTCTTCACGCTCGAAAGTCTCCATGCCGCCGATGCCGGAGCTGACGATGACGCCGATCGCATCTTTGTCGATGGTCGCCTCGAGCAAGCGCGAATCAGCCATGGCATGATGGGCCGCGGCCAGCGCATAGTGCGTAAAGGTGTCCATGCGCCGGGCTTCTTTTTTCTCGATATAGTCTTCGGTATTGAAGTTTTTGACTTCAGCGGCAATTTTGGTGTCGAAATTAGTCGCATCAAAACGCGTGATGCGCTCGACACCGGATTTGCCGGCGAGCAGATTTCGCCAAAACTCGTCCACGGAGTGGCCAAGCGGCGAAATCACGCCCATGCCGGTGATGACAACTCGTCGCTCTTGCATAGCAGCGCCTGAGAAATGGTGCGAGGTTTCTATTGCAAAACGGTTTGCTATATTGGCCATGCGCCGATTTTACGACTCGGCTTTTTTCTTCTTGAGATATTCGATGGCCTGGCCGACCGTCATCATTTTCTCAGCGTCTTCATCGGGAATTTCGATGTCGAATTCTTCCTCGAAAGCCATGACCAGCTCGACGGTATCGAGAGAATCGGCGCCAAGGTCTTCGATGAAATTGGCTTCCGGCGTGACTTCATTGGCATCAACACCAAGTTGATCGACAATGATTTGTTTGACTTTTTCTTCAAGAGCTGCCATGTTGTTTTCACTCCTCCGTTTGGGTGAGTAAGGTTAAAGTTGTTTTCATGTTCAAAAAAGTTTGCCGTAGTTTCTTCAGGGGCTGGGTGTTTCTAATTTGAATGCGCCTGAAGACGCTACTACGAACAGCGTTACGCCATCACCATACCGCCATCGACATTAAAAACCTGCCCGGTAATATAATCCGCATCTGGCGAAGCAAGAAACGCAACGACGCCCGCTACGTCTTCCGGCGTACCCATTCTTTCGAGCGGCACGGATTGTAGCATTGCGGTTTTGGCCGCCTCCGGCAGATCGGCGGTCATGTCGGTTGCAACAAAGCCCGGGGCAATGGCATTGATTTGCACATTGCGGCTGGCTAATTCACGCGCGACGGATTTAGTCAAACCAATCACGCCAGCTTTGGCGGCGCAATAATTCGCCTGACCCTTGTTGCCCATCAGCGCCACCACCGAGGTAATATTGATAATCTTGCCGCTGCGCTGCTTCATCATGATCTTGCTGGCCGTGCGGATGCAGTTGAACGTGCCGGTGAGATTGGTTGCGATCACCGCATTCCAATCCTCGTCGCTCATGCGCATGATCAGATTATCTCGCGTAATGCCGGCGTTGTTAACGAGAATGTGCAGCGCGCCGAAATGCTCGACGGTGCCTTTGATTAGTGCTTCGACTTGCTTGGCGTCGGTGACGTCTGTTGCAAACCCGATGGCCTGCCCGCCGTTTTGGCGAATCTCTTCAACGGTTTTATCCGCGCCGGCTTGAGTTGTAGCCGTGACGCCAACTTTGGCACCTTCCGCCGCTAAACGCAGCGCAATGGCTTTGCCGATGCCGCGCGAGCCGCCGGTGACGATTGCAATTTTGTCTTGTAGTTTGCCCATAACAATATTCGTCAACCTACAACAGCCGGTTCGCGCATGCTCTCAAGCAAAAGAGCATTTACCAACGTCTCAATCGAAACGCCTTGCGCGCGTGCACGCTGCGCGAGTTCCGTCGCGACTTCAGGCAAAATGGCAACGCGAATCGCTCGCTTATTGGGAGTCTCAAAGCGAAACCATTCTCCATCATCTTCCATGTACGGAGCGGTGTCAAAATTATCCCAAAATGCGGCTTCTTCCTCGTAAGTTTTGAATTCTGGCACTTGCAATTTGTTCATTTTCGTAATCGTCGAAAATTTTGTTTTTCACCATCAGTCATATCACGAGCCGTGATAGACTTATAGATCGTACCTTCGACATGTTCTAAAACGACAAACAAGTAGCGGCCTTCCGCAGTCTGTCCGTAGAGACGATAACGATTGTACCCTTGACGACGAGCCAAATGTAACGAGTCTTCGCATACTTCCCAAACTTCTTCAGGTTCAACACCATGTAGAGCAATGTGATCAACACGATAGTCGTCCCAATCCAATTTGGTAATTCGCATCAATCACCCTCACGCTTTTGTTGCTCATCTCGCTATAATTTACAACCCGCGCGGCCTTTATTTTTGTACTATTGTGAATTTTGTTTCTAAAAATTGCACTTTATTTTCAGTTTCGGAAGATTTTTCTAACTGTTTTTTAAAATTCAAATCAATACTTCCAGCCAAGAGAACAATAACTGATCCCGCCCATTCTTTGTATTCAACAAGCTGTCCAATTAAACGTTGATATTCCGCTCTGGCAGTAAGATTACGTTTAATCTCTATAATTATTCCCTTTTCTCCACCGATTACAAGATCGGCTTTAATTCGGCCCTTCGCATACTGCTTTGTAACTTGAATAGTATCGAACTCCTTATGCAAATACTCATAGAGTGACTTTTCATGATCCTTTTCAGTTTTACAGTTTTTAGGGTTCCAACGTTGAATCAGAGAGACAACAGCATCAACATTGTTCCATAATTTGAATTTGACCTCGTCAAATGTGCTCATCGCAAATATTTATTAAGTTAGCTGTTTTCAAATTAAAACATCAGTCCTAGCGCATACAAGATGTATGGTGAAGGCGTTTGCAGGACATGTGTTTGGTAAAGGTACAAACGTTATGAATCAAATCAAAACATTTGTTAAGACACGATACTTTACGTTTACTTTAGTATCACTTTACTTCATTCGTTACGAGTGCCTAACTTGAGCTGGAGTGACAGACGGACCGTCTGTGCTACATTTCCAACTCCGCAACTTTTCCTACCGTTTTCGCCACAAAGTTTTTGTTGATACGTTTCAAGAGACCTGCCAACACGTTGCCGGGGCCGACTTCATAGAATTGCGTAGCGCCATCTGCAATCATATTCTCAATGATCTCGATCCAGCGCACCGGGCTGGTGAGCTGCTCATCCAACCGTTGGCGCAGCTCATTTGCCTCAGTCGTTGGCTTCGCCGTCACGTTCAAATAAATCGGACATGCCGCTTCGCGAAAATGCGCTTTTTGCAAGCTCTCGCGCAAGCCCTCACGCGCGCCGGCCATCAGCGGTGAGTGAAAAGCGCCGCCGACCGCAAGTTGTTTCGCCAGTTTGGCGCCTTTGGCTTTGGCGAGTGTCATCGCCTGCTGCACGCCGGCAACTGATCCGGAAATCGCTATTTGTCCGGGTGAGTTGAAATTGGCCGGCACGACGACGCCCACGCTCGAGGCCTCCTGGCAGACCGCCTCCACTTCAGCGGGATCGAGTCCGACAATCGCCGCCATCGTTCCCGGATTTTCCACGCCAGCGCGCTGCATCAGCTCGCCGCGGCGTTTGACGAGCAATAACACTTCATCCAAATCCAACACGCCGGCGGCAAACAAGGCCGAATATTCACCCAAACTGTGGCCGGCCACCATATCTGGCTGCATTCCTTTTTCAGCGAGCAGGCGCGTGGCGATGGCGCTATGAATAAAAATGGCAGGCTGCGTGACGTCGGTTTGGGTGAGTTTCTCTTCCGGGCCGGAAAAACAAATTTGCTGAATGTCGAAACCGAGAACCTGATTGGCGCGAGAAATCAGCTCGCGCGCCAATGAAAATTTCTCACATAGATCTTGGGCCATGCCGACGTATTGCGAGGCCTGGCCGGGAAAGAGAAAAGCGCGACGTTCACTCATACGCTAAAATAAATTTTTAATTGCGAATTTTCAATTTAAAATTTTAAATTCGTTCAATTCATTGTCACCCGGTTCCAACCATGCTCAGCCTTTTCAATCAAGGAAAGCCGGGGCGCAACGTTAAAATTGCACGAGCGCCGACCCCCAAGTGAACCCACCGCCGAACGCCACCAACATGCAGCGGTCGCCGGGCTTCAATCGGCCATTTTCGAGCGCTTCGTCCATGGCAAGCGGAATCGAGGCTGCAGAAGTGTTGCCATAGTTTTGCACATTGACGTAAACTTTTTCCAGCGGCAATCCGACGCGCTTGGCCGTGGCGTTGATGATGCGCATATTGGCCTGGTGCGGAATCAACAAATCAACGTCGTCGCCAGTGAGATTATTCTTCGCCAAAATATGCTCGGCGGCATCGCCCATGGCAGTCACCGCATATTTGAAAACTTCGCGGCCTTCCATGCGCAGGAACATCATTTTTTCCGCCAACGCCACATCCGGCGGAACTTTGGTGCCGCCGCCCGGCATGCAGAGCAAGTGGGTGAGCCGGCCATCGCTTTTTATGAATGTATCGATGATACCGCGCTTGCCGTCACTGGGTCCGAGCACCGCCGCGCCGGCCGCGTCGCCGAACAAAACGCATGTCGCGCGATCAGTCCAATCGGTGATGCGGCTGAGTATTTCACCGCCGATAACGAGAACGTGTTGCGCCTTGCCGGAAGCGATCAAGCTATCGGCCAATGACAAGCCGTAAAGAAAGCCGGTGCAGGCCGCGGCAATATCAAACGCTGCGGCATTGGCAGCACCCAAAATTTCCTGAACGTAACAAGCGGTGGCCGGAAAGGTGACATCGCCGGTGACGGTTCCGAGAATGATCGCATCGATTTTTTCAGCCGGCAATTGCGCCGCTTGCAAGGCGGCACGCCCGGCGTCAGCGCAAAGCGCCGAAGTGGTATCTTTCTCGTCGGCAATGTAACGCCGCTCGATGCCGGTGCGCTCCTTGATCCACTCGTCGGTGGTATCGACCATTTTCTCCAGATCGGAATTGGTCAGCACCCGCTTGGGAACGGCGCGACCGGTGCCGAGAATCATCGCATTAGGCTTCTTGCTCAACGGCTTTCACTCCATTGTGGGTTTGCAGCTCGTGGCCGATTATTTGCGTAACTCCTTCCGACACCATCTTCGTCGCCTCGCGGATGGCGTTCCTGATCGCTTTCGGGGTGGAGCCGCCGTGGCAAATGATGCAAACACCGTCGATGCCCAACAAAGGGGCGCCACCGTATTCTTCGTAATCAAAAATTTTGCGCAACCCGGTAAACGTCGGTTGCAGCAAAAAAGCGCCGATCTGGCGAAAGATTTGTTTTCCTATCTGGCGCTTGATGTGATGGCGAAACACGCCGCCGAGGCTCTCAGCAAACTTGAGAATGACGTTACCCACGAAACCGTCGCACACCACCACGTCGGCGCTGCCTTTCAAAATGTCACGGCCCTCGACATTGCCGATGAAATTGACGCGACTCGCCTCCAGCATGCGGTAGGCTTCACGTGTTACTTCCGTGCCTTTCGAGCGTTCTTCGCCGTTGCTCAACAACGCCACCTTCGGCGCCTCGATGTCGAGAACGCGGCTCATGAAGATGCTGCCCATCATGCCGAATTGCATCAATTGAATCGGCTTGCAATCCACATTGGCGCCGACATCGATCAGCATCGTCACACCATAACCATTCGGGATGAGCGAGCCGATGCCCGGCCGGTTTACCCCGCGAATACGCCCAAGCTCCATCAAGCTGGCCGCCATCGCCGCCCCGGTGTGCCCGGCGCTGACAATCGCATCAACCTTCCCTTCTTTGTGCAGCCGCGCCGCCACTAAGATGGAAGCGTCTTTCTTTTTTTTCAAAGAGACCGTCGGCACGTCACACATCTCGATTTTTTCGGAAGCGTGATGAATGGAGAACCGCACATTTTCCCCTCGTGTCAAAAGCGGGTGCCGGCTGATTTCCTGTTCGATCTGCGCCTTGTCGCCGACAAAAACGACCTCGTGAGCGCCGTAGGCCACTTTGGCTGCTTCCAGGCCTCCTTGCACGATCGAAGCCGGCGCATAATCTCCGCCCATGGCGTCCACTGCGATACGCATATCCTATTCTCAGCATTCAAAATTATTGCTCACGCGGCAAAAACACGGAACGCTCGCCGTAATATCCACAGTTCGGACAAGCGCGATGCGGCAATTTCGGCTGGCGGCAATTGGAGCACGCCACCACATTCGGCGCTGAAAGCTTCCAATGCGTCCGCCGTTTGTCACGGCGGGTACGAGAATGTTTTCGTTTCGGATTTGGCACTGCTTTTCCTCTTTGCTGTTGATGAATACGAAGCCGGAATTTTTCAATCCCAAAATACGGCTTCACTTTGGTTAAGATAAAACTTGCGCTATATCAGCTTGCGCAGCGCTTCCCATCGCGGGTCGGCATCTGGCGCAGCACATCGGCAAGATTCTTCGTTCAAATTGGCGCCGCATCCGCCGCACAATCCCCGGCAGTCTTCCGAGCAGAGCAGCTTCATGGGAAGCGCGAGCACGAGTGTCTCGCGTACATCGCCGGTAATATCCAGCTCTTTCGCGTCGGCGGTGACAAGGTGAACCTCTTCATCGCGCGACGCCATCTCGGTATCACTTGAAAAAACGCTGCGCGACTCGCCGAGCAACGACGTTTCAATTTCTTTCGCGCAGCGATCGCACAAAAAGCGGCCCGCGACGCGAATATGATTTTTCAAAAAATAATGCGGAGACCGCTTTTCAAGCTCCACCGTAACCTGCACATCATCGTACAGATTGGGGTGATTGTCCAGATCGAACTCCGCCAGCCTCGCCACGAAGTTCAGCGTGTGCAGCCCTTCCGCAAGGCGTATGAGCGATATCTTCATGTCAGAGCTGCCAATAAAGACCAGTCAAGAATTTATAAAAGAAAGCGTTCTAAGTCAAGATAAAAATCATCTGGTGCGAAGTCGGACTTGTGCCCAAGGATTATACTAATTTGCAAGCTCGTGCTACCCAAGTCCGACTGGTGTATCTTAGTCAAGAGTTTTTTTTAAATTTTTTACTTACGGCAAAACACGACCTGCTTATTCCTGAGCTAACGGAAGGAGGGCGTAGCCCGACTGGAGTTAGCTCAGGAAAAAATTGTTCTTTGAAATCACGGCGTTTCGAGGAGAAAGTGCGGCACCTGGTTCAACACTGGCGTTGTCGAGGGTCTCAACAGAGCCCTAATCTTGCTTAATTCGAACTCAGGTGCAGACGGGGCGTCACAGCGCTTCGCTTGAAGGCCATGTCAAAATTTCGGCATGCCTTAAGTCGGACTTTGGTGATCGTCCCCGCCCGCACACACTTTCCTGCTTTCAAATCGTGTTTAGACGTTCAGTTTAAGGTCGCGTAGTTGGCAAGATATTCGCGCTGATCACGGACGATGGCCAACATCATTCCCAACAGCTTGCGACAAATGGCAATCAACGCTTTGTTCTTCAACATGCCATGCTGTAAATAGTTTTGGTATTGTTGGTGAAAAATGC
>JBOHQZ010000096.1:0-12583 GCA_050732275.1 bacterium | reverse complement strand
TCCGGCGTATTACCATGCCGGTTCGCAAAGAATTGAAACAAGCCGGCATCGTCGCCAAGATCACCGGGCGGCCAAAGCATTTTTACAGCATCTATCAAAAAATGCTGCGCCAGGAAAAGCCGTTCGAAGAAGTTTATGATCTGCAGGCCGTTCGCATCGTCACCAAGCGGGTGGAAGAATGCTATTTCGCGCTCGGCATCGTTCACAGCTTGTTTACGCCGATTCAGGAGCGGTTCAAAGACTATATTGCCACGCCCAAAACCAATATGTACCAATCGCTGCACACCACCGTGATCGGACCGGGCGGCAAAATGGTCGAGATTCAGATTCGCACCGAAGACATGCACCGCACGGCCGAAGAGGGCATTGCCGCGCACTGGCGATATAAAGAAGGCAAGCAAAAAGAAGACGAGCTGGATAAACATTTGGTGTGGCTGCGCCAGATGCTGGATTGGCAGCATGACACTAACGATCCGCAGGAGTTCATGGAAAACCTGCGCATCGAACTGTTTCAAGATGAAGTGTTTGTCTTCACGCCCAAGGGAGATTTGATCAAGCTGCCGGTTGGCAGCACGCCGGTTGATTTCGCTTTTGCCGTACATACCAAGATTGGCATGCATTGCCTTGGCGCCAAAATCAATGGCAGAATCGTGCCGCTCAACCATAAGCTCAAGAGCGGCGATTCGATCGAGATCATTACCGGCGCCAATCAAAAGCCGAATCCGGATTGGATCAAATTTGTTCGCACCTCCAAAGCGCGCTCCAAAATCAAGAAATGGATCAAAGAATCCATGCTGGAGCAGAGCCAGAAGCTCGGCGAAGAAATCATCGTCCGGCAATTCAAGCGCTTCAATATTAAAAGGGAGGAAACCGATCTCAATGCCATTGCGCTGGGCTTCGGGTATAACAGCGAGCCGGAGCTGTTTAGCGCGGTCGGCCACGGTGATATTTCGGCGCAGCAGGTGATCAATCGCATTGCGCCGGAAAAACAAGAAGCGGAGAATGAGGAGAATCTCCTCAAAAAGTTTTTGAGCAAAGCGCGCGGCTCGGCCAAAGGGGTGCGCGTGCAGGGCCTTGAGAATTTGCTCATTCACTTCGGCAAATGCTGCCAGCCGGTGCCGGGCGATCGCATTCTCGGCTTCGTCACCCAGGGGCAGGGCGTGGTCATTCACCGCAGCGATTGCAAGAATATTCTCAAGCTCATGGAAAATCCGGAGCGTAACATCGATGTGGAGTGGGATGTCGAGAACAACAAGCGTTTCATGGTGCGTCTGCACATGCTCGGCGAAGACCGCAAGAATTTTCTGCGGGACGTCAGCGAGTCGATCTCGCAAACCGACACCAACATCGTCAGCGTGGAGATGCGCGCGCAGGATTCGCTGGTACACAGCAATATCATCATCGAAGTGGAAAACCTGCAGCATTTAACCCGTGTCATTAATAAAATCAGCAAGGTCAACGGTGTAATCAACGTTGAGCGGCTGGACGGAACGGGCGAGCCGGTTACAGAATTTTAGCCGGTCTTTTCAACCGGCGGGCTGCCAACGTGGCCGGCCGGTTGCAGATTCTGGCAAAAGCACAGCGCCCGTTGATATGGACTAAAGCAAACTGAGGAGTCGCTGTATGAAAAGCACGATCACCAAAAAAGACGTTGCGAAACGAACGGCCAAGATCGTTGGCGAAAAAATTTATCTGACCGAGAAGATCGTCGATGGCGTCTTCACCGCATTGCGTGAATTTATGGAAGCGGCCAATCCGGAAGTCCGCATCGAAATTCGCGACTTTGGCGTCTTTGAAGTCAAAACCACCAAGCCCAAGCCCAAAGCGCGCAATCCTAAAACCGGCGAGATCATTTACGTGCCGGCGCGGCGCAAAACTCATTTCAAAGCCGGGAAGATGTTGAAGGAAGTTTTGAAGCAGCCATTGACCGATATCAAGCCGCGCGAAGGCGTTTTGGACGACGATTGGGACGAGGACGAGGAGTGGGAAGAGGATTGGGAAGAAAACGGCGAGGAGAAGGAAAAACAGGACGGCAAGAAAGATGCTCCCGAGCCGCAGCCTAAAACGACAACACCAGAATAGCACGGAAAGAATTGAGCGTTTTAGACCACGAAAGTGCGCCATTACCAAGCGGGCCGCGAGAAAACGTGAGAACAGCGTCGCCACTTCCTGGCCGGATTCTGGGAATTGATTTCGGCTTGAAGCGGGTCGGCTTGGCGGTCAGTGATCCGATGCGAATTATCGCCTCGGCGCTCGACACGGCCACATATAAGTCGCGTCGAGAGCTGCTCCGTCGCCTCGTTGAGGTGATTCAGAAAAAGGAAATCACTGAAGTGGTTATCGGCCTGCCCCGCCACATGGATGGCCGGGAAGGCGAGATGGCCAAGATGGTGCGGCAACTGATCGATGAGCTGGCGAGGTTGGTAACGGTGCCGATTGTAGCCTGGGATGAGCGGCTTTCTTCGGTGCAAGCGGAACGCGCTCTGCGAGAGATGGGCGTGTCCACTCGCGCCACTAAACGTGGCGAGATTGATCGCCTCGCTGCCGTATTTATTTTACAGAGCTATCTCGATAGCATGACGCGAACAAGATAAGTTTCGGAGTGCAATGCTTCGGCATTGCGCTAGCTTTAGCCGGCAAAAAGCAAAACTGAAGTCTGCGACCGTAGGTTTTGCACTCCGAATCGAATTTTAAATTATCCAACCATGGAAAAGGTACGGGTAGCCATAATCGGCGCCGGATGGATCGCGCAAGTGGCGCATATTCCGGTTTGGAAAAAAATACCGGAGGTCGAGTTGGTCGCTGTCTGCGACACCGTCAAGACGCGGGCGAAGGCCGTTGCCGAAAAGTATAAAATTCCTCAGTATTTTACCCGCGATGAAGACGTGCTGAAGCGCAACGACATCGACGCGGTGGATATTTGCGTGCCGACAAACTTGCACGAGCGGTTGACGCTGGAATCGCTTGCCGCCGGCAAGCACGTGTTGGTGGAGAAGCCCATGAGCCGCACCGTGGAAGAAGGCGAAAAGATGGTGCGCGCCGCCCGCCAGCACAAAAAGCACCTTATGGTGGCGATGAACGTCCGGTTTCGTTGGGATGCGGTCAATCTGAAATCCTTCGTTGATGGCGGCGAGGTTGGCAAAGTTTTTTACATGAAAACCGGATGGATGCGCCGCAAGAAGAAGTCGGACGAGCAGGCCTGGATGTTTCAAAAGAAACACTCCGGCGGCGGCGTGCTGATGGATCTGGGGATTCAAATGCTCGACGTTTCGCTTTGGCTGATGAACAACCCCAAAGCCAAAAGTGTGAAAGCGAACGTCTATAATCAGGCCGGCAAATTCGAAGTCGAAGACACCGCTACCGCTTTTGTGCATTTGGATAACGACGCCACTTTGGGGCTTGAGGTAAGCTGGATTTTTTTGCGAGAGCAGGATTTATTTTACACCAATCTGCTCGGAACGCAGGGAAACGCGCAGTTGAACCCATTGCGGGTCACCAAAGAGCTGCACGGCAGCCTCGTCAATCTCACCCCCGGCCGCGCGGAAACGCACACGAATCTTTACAAGCAATCTTACGAAAACGAGCTGCGGCACTTCATCAGTTGTCTGCGCAACGGCACGCCGATGTTCTCGAGCGGGGAAGAAAGTCTCGAACGCATGCGAATCATCGCAGCGATGTACGAATCCGCCAATCGCGGAAAAGAGGTTGCCCTGTAATGCGCCGCGATTTGACCCTCACTTTGTTCGCTGCCGCAGCGTTGGCGCTGGCGTTCCCGCCGTTTCAGCTCGGCTTTCTCGCCTATTGGGGTGTCATCCCCTTTTTGCTTTTGCTCGAGAATAAAAGCCCGGCGCCGGCTTTTCGGTGGGGCTACTTGACCGGATTGCTGTTCAGCCTCCTGGCGCTGTATTGGATCAGTTGGACGACGCTGCCAGGCGCCATCGCGACGATCGTCATTCATCCACTTTATTATTCGCTTTTCGCCGTCCTGCTCATTCCGATGCGCCGCTTGTGGCCCACCGGTTATTTGATCGCAGTGCCGTTTTTGTGGACGGCCATCGAGTATTTGAAATCGCTCGGCGACCTCGGTTTTCCCTGGCTGACGCTGGGCTATACGCAGACGTATTATACGCAACTGATTCAATACGCCTCGTTCACGAGTGTTTACGGTGTGTCGTTTTGGGTGGTGAGCCTGAATGTGTTGCTCCTGGCGATGTGGCAGTTCCGCGAAAACAAGCGCCGGGTTCTCGAGCTGGCGGCGGTGTTGCTGTTGTTCTTTGTCATTCCGTATCTCTACAGTCTCGCGGTGATGCAACGCACCGAAGAGCCGAAAGAGCAAATTCGCGTCGGCATGGTGCAAGGCAACGTCGATCCCTATCAGAAATGGGAGCCGGATTTCGTCGAGAAAAATTTTCAGATCTTCGAGCGGCTCACGCGGCAGACGGCGCCTGATAAACCGGAAGTCGTGATCTGGCCCGAAACGGCCACGCCGACGTGGCTGCTCCGCAAACCAGAACATTTGCAACGCGTGCGCCAATTGGCAGCCGAGATCAACACGCCGATTCTGACCGGCATTCCGGATTACATTTTTCTCGACAAGGGCAACTTTCTCACGTATAACTCTGCGGCACTGATTTATAGCGACGAGCGGCCGATTCCGACTTATGCGAAAAGGCATCTGGTGCCATTCGGCGAGCGTGTGCCGTATGAAGACGAAATTCCCCTGCTCAAAGATTGGCTGGCGAAATTGGAGATGGGTGAAGGGAACTGGTCGCCCGGTTCGGAGATTAAACTCTTTAGCGTGGAATCGCCGGCAAGCACCGGCGCGAATGGCGTTGCCCAACCGAAGCGCTTGGCTGCCATCATTTGCTTCGAGTCCATCTTTCCGGAGGAAGTGGCCGCCTTCGTGCGCCTCGGCGCCGATTTGCTGGTGGTCATAACTAACGACGCCTGGTTTGGCCGGCCGGACGTCCCATGGTGGTTGAGCGGTGGAATTTATCAACATGCGCAAATCGCCATCTTTCGGGCCATCGAGAATCGCATCAGCATCGCGCGCTGCGCCAATACCGGCATCACGATGACCATCGATCCTTACGGGCGGACGCGACAACGCGCGGCGATCTTTGAAGAAGCGGTGATTTCTGATGTCTTGCCGTTGCGCCACGAGATGACGTTTTTCAGCCGGCACGGACATGTGTTCTCGCACGCGATTTCATTCGTGGCGCTCGCACTGATCGGCGCAGCGGGGGTGGAGTCGCGTTGGCATAAGAGAGGTGAGAGAAAGAAAAAGCATAGTGCAATGACGAAGCAGAAGGATCGAGCTTCGCGAACATGAATTGGGCAGGCGAGAAGCACCAATTAGACAAGCGAAGGAGTATCGTTAAGTCAGTATATTTTGTTTGCTCTTACCCGCCAAGCCACATTGGCTTATACTGTGCGCGCCGTACCTGGAAACGAGATCGCTCAGCAACAAGTGGCTTTCTCTACTTTGTTGCAAAATCTCGGTCACGCTAGCTTTGCGGAAATCGAACAAGTCATGCAAGAACGTGAAGTGGTTGCGCCAGAAGTGGGTTTGACTCCGGAAGTCGTGAAGAGACTACAGAATCGAATTTCCAGTCAACAACCTTCTGTATGATATTTTAAGTTACGGACAAAATTTGCGAATCAACCGACGACAGGATGCCTGCCGCCCGGCGATGCGCCTTGCGCTGTTGAGCTGGCGTCGCCTAATGATAAATTGTTGTTTGATGATGTTGATCGTGTTGGGGATTTTGACTTCGGAAGGATGGGGGCAGGAGCGTGAGCATTATTTTATCGCTGTCAGCACACTGGTGGCGCGACCGCTTGGCATGGGCGGCGCGTTCACCGCGGTGAACGACGACTTGGCGGCGCTGCTCTATAACCCCGCGAGCTTCGCGCTCTATCAAGATTATCGCGCGCGCCGGTTCACGCTTTTTCTCAATCCGGTGGCGCCGATCGTGGCATTGCAAAAGCCTGAGACGCTCTTTGGAAGAGTGTACATCACCTGGGAAGAAGCTGCCGCGGTGGCCGCGATGCTGGTCAAAGGCATGACGCTCAGCCTCGGCTCCTTCGAGTTTGGCGCCTTGTTCGGCGAGCAGTCACCGCAGCCGGAGCGTTTTTCAGCGCAGCGCGTTTTTGACGCCAATGGCTATCTCGACAATCAGTATAATATTTTGGCGATGCGCATGCGCGTGGCGGAGCGCGTCTCGCTCGGCGGCAGCCTCGGGCTGTATTATCGCAGCGAGGTTGAACGCGGCCGCCGTTGGGGAGTCGGAACTTCGTATGGCGTGCAAGTTCGGCCGTCGCGCCGTGTCGCCGTCGGTGTGAGTTACCTCACCTTTCCGCAAATGGCGCCCGGTTATCGCGAAGCGCTCGAGCGTATCGTCGATGGCGGCGTCAATTTGGGCGTGAGTGTGCAATCCAAATTCGGCACCACCGTCGCCGTCGATTTCCGCAATCTCGGCGATGAAAACGCGGCCACCGGTGAATTGATGCGCGAGGCCCATCTCGGTATCGAGCAAGTGCTGCTCGCACATTTAGCGTTGCGCGCCGGCGTCTTTCGCAAACGCGATGAGAACGCGGAAAATCACTATGTGCTCAGCGCCGGTCTGGGATTGGCTGATGCCAACGGCCTTTGGACGCCAAAGCGGCGTTTCAGCCATTCCAATTGGATACTCAATTACGGCGCCGTCACTGAAACGCTGGCCGGCCAACGCCGCTTTTATCACGCGCTGTCGATGATTTTTAGGCTGTAGAAAAAGTAAAGAATTTATCCGCTCAATCCGCTTACTATCTTTGCCTTTATGTAATCAGATTAAGCGGATCGCACGGATGAAACCTGTTTAGTTACGACTCATCTGAGTCAGAAATTTTATTCTAACATTGTGGATTTCAAGACGAAATCTGGCCATCTTGTTCTTGACGCTCGCGCCGCTGGCGGGCAACGCCCAAGCGCCGCCGGATAATTTGCGCGTATTTTTGCAGCTTTTCGACCGTGTGGCGCACCGGGTTGCCGAGGAAATTGCTCGCGACGGTGGCGCAGGGATTTGGGTGCAGCCGCCTGCAAACGAGCGGCCGGAGGAGAGGTTTTTCTTCAGCCGCTTGGTAACGATTCTCGATGATAACTTGTCAGCGCCGATTTTTACCGAACCGGCGGATTCACTGCAAAGCCTCACATTGCGCTATCGCCTGTCTCGCTGCGAAATGGTTTACCGTCCCGTGTCCGGCCGCTGGCAGCGCACGGCCAGCGTCTTGATCGAGATCGGCGGCCGCGAGGCGAAAACCCGGCAAGTTCGGTTTCAAAAAATTTGGCAGGAAAGCGCCGTCGATACGGTAGCGGAAAGATCATTGGCCGGCTTGGAAGAGGCGAGCCTGCCGTTCACAGTTGGCAAATGGGAAAGGCCGGCGCGCAAGTTCCGTTGGCTCGAGCCAGCTTTGATCACTTCCGCCACCGGCGTCGTCGTCTATCTTTTTTTTGCGCTCCGCAGCCGCTAACGTCGCACAGATCGCCCATGGCTGTCGGCCGGTCTGATTTTCATAACCAATGGAGATTTTGCTTCATGCCCAAAAGTTTCATTCTACGCCGTCTAATTGCGCTAAACCTTGCAATCGTCCTGTTCGCCTGCGGCGGCAATAAAGCCAAACCGAATATGACCACGGAAGAGCGTTTTGCCTACGCCATGAAACAGTTTAATGACAAAGATTATTTTGAGGCCAGAACGCAATTCCGCATCATCATCCTGAATGCGCCGGGCAGCACCGTGGTCGATCAAGCGCAATTTTATCTGGCGGAGTGCCATTTCAACATGGATGAATTCATCACCGCGGCCTCTGAATATGAGAAGCTCATTCGGCTCTACCCCCGCAGCACGTTCCTGGATGACGCTCAGTATAAAAACGCGCTCTGCTACGACAAGCTCTCGCCCAAAGCGGATTTGGATCAAAAATATACCTACAAAGCGATTGAAGAATACCAGCGCTTTATGGAAGAGTTTTCAACGAGCGAGCTGGCAGGAGAGGTGGAAAAGCGCTTGTCAACGCTGCGCGGCAAGCTAGCCAAAAAGGAGTTCAACACCGGCAATCTCTACCGCAAAATGGCGCTTTACGAGGCTGCGGTCTTCTCATTTGACGACGTGCTGAACCGTTTTTATGACAGCCAGTATGCGGAATTGGCGCTTTTTTACAAAGGCGAATGTCTGTTCAAATTGCAGCGTTGGAGCGAGGCCAAAACGGCGCTCGAACAGTTCTCGCAAAAGTTTCCGAAATCTTCCAATCAATCGCAGGCGAAATCGATGCTCGATGAAATCAGCCGGCACGCCGGCGTTGACGGCACCGCCAAAAATTAGTCTTCATGGTCAAAATCGGCAATCATGCGCATAGGTATTTACGGCGGCACTTTTGATCCGGTCCACTTGGGGCATTTGATCGTCGCCGAGCAAGCGCGTGTCGAGCTGGCGTTGCAGCAAGTTCTGTTTGTGCTGGCGCCAAATCCGCCGCACAAACCCGAGACCACCATTTTGCCGGCCGTTCACCGGCTTCACATGCTCAAACGGGCGCTCGCCGGCCATCCGCATTTTATGGTTTCAACGGTGGAGAGCGATCGCCCCGGCGTTTCGTATACTGTCGATACGCTCCGCTATTTTCACCGCCAGCCGGAATTGGCCGCGGCCGAGTTTTTCCTGATCATCGGCGCCGACAGTTTTTTAGAGCTGAAAAATTGGCGCGAGCCGCAAGAGATCATTAAATTAACCAGGCTCGCCGTTTATCCGCGACCGAACCTCGACCTGCGGCAAATCGCGCCGGAATTTTTGCAAGCGGCGCATCTCTTGCGCGGCCCGCAAATCGAAATTTCCGCCACCGACATCCGGCAGCGGTGCAGCAGCGGTCTGTCGATTCGTTATCTGGTTCCGGAGGAAGTGAGAAATTACATTTTAGAAAAACAGTTGTACCAAAATTCCGAGGCGCCGCCCGGGGTGTAACCGGCGGATTTTCTGCCGGCTTGGCCGCAAAAAATCTTTCCAAAAAAGCCTTGCTTTTTGATTTTTAATCGCTTAATTTCCCCGTTGAATTTTATGGCGACGATCATGCAAATCTGTGCTTCCCCTTCGTGGGGCGGGATGGAAATGCACGTCGGTTTTTTGTCAACCCAACTGGCCAAACGCGGCCACAAAATCATCCCGGTTGGCCATCCCGGTTCCCCGCTGGAGCGAAATTTGCAAGAGCGAGGGTTTATGCCGTTGCGGATACGACTGGGAGGCTACTTCCATCCATCCGGCATCTGCAAGTTGGCGCACTGGGTGGATGAAAATGGCGTTGACCTGGTTCATTCTCATTACTCACGCGACCTCTGGACGATTGTGCCGGCGATGCAGCGGCACCGGCGTGTGCCATTGATTCTTACCAAACACCTCGGCACGCAAAAGCCCAAGCGCGATCCGCTGCACCGATGGATTTATCGGCGCGTGGACCGTGTCGTGGCGATCTCAGAAGTGATTCGGCGGAATTTGCTCGCCACCCATCCACTGCGGCCGGAACAAGTCAGCGTCGTACACCACGGCGTTGATCTTAGCCAATTTGCACCGGAGGTCATCGACCGCTTGCAGGTTCGGCAAGAATTGGGCTTGGCGCCGGAGCATCTCGTGCTCGGCATGGTCGGCCGCGTTCAGGTCAGTAAAGGTTATCTTGAGTTTCTGGCCATGGCGCGGCAAATCGCCGCTGAGATCCCGCAGGCGCGTTTTCTGCTCGCCGGCGAAGCCAGCCGCGGCGAAGCGGGCGAAGCCGAGATGATTCTCGCCAAGATTCACGAATGGCAGCTTGACAAAGTCGTTCGCCATCTCGGCTTCCGGCGCGATATTCCGCGCCTGCTCGCGGCGATGGATATTTTCGTTTTTCCCTCGCACGCGGAGGCGTTTGGCCTGGCGCTCATCGAAGCCATGGCGATGGCCAAGCCCGTGATCGCCAGCAATTGTGACGGCGTGCTGGACATCGTGATCGATCGGGTAACCGGCCTCATGGTGCCGCCGCGCCACGTTGAAGCGCTCAGCCAGGCGGTGCGCTCGTTGGCCCGCGATGCGGGGCTACGGCTCGCCATTGGACGCTGCGGTCGTGAGCATGTTTTACAATATTTTTCGCTTGACCGCATGTTAGATGCAATTGAATCCATTTATCATACAGCATTGTCAAAAACTGCAATCATTTAAGGAGAAGAAGTCATGCACGCGAAGTTCAATACTGTGAATCCGCTATCAGATCGCCGTTTTGTAGGAGATGCGGCCGGTCTCATGACCGTGGCGGCGGATCAGTCCTTTTTCCGTTTGGAAAATTCCGACCGCACCCCCGGTCGGATCAGTCCATGGCCTACTCTCGTGTCGCCCAAACCGAACCCTCAAGATCAGGAGGAGGAAGAATGGGATGACGAGGATGAAGGCGATGTTGATGACGAGGACTCGAATGACGTCGAAGAATGGGAGGAAGATGAAGAAGAATGGGAAGACGAAGAAGAGTGGGAGGATGAAGAGGACGAGGAAGACGAGGATGAAGAAGAATGGGAGGAAGATGAAGAAGAGTGGGAGGAAGAAGATGAGAATTGGGAAGAGGAAGAAGACGAGGAAGGCACGGACTGGGACGACCGCGACTGGAATTGAGCCTGGTTTTTCAAAAAAAATTTTAAATTGAGCCTTTGCAAAACTGACACCATGCGTGGAACAACCAATCGGCAAAAAGACGTGGCGAGAATGCTGCGGCGACGCCAAAAGCAGCAATCGCCGTTGGCGCACAAGCAAGGCCAATATCCACCAGCGCCGCCACGAAAAGCGAACAGCCCTTCTGCAACCAAGACTAGTGAGAAGTCTTGAAAGCTTGGGCCAAATCCGGAGATAATGGATAGTTGGAGTATTGGATTGGTGGATCAATGGATTGATGCAACACTGCAAAACTCCAATATTCCATCAATCCACTACTCCAACACTCCATAACTCCAATGCTCCATTTTTGAGATGCGCTACCTCGTCCATTTGGGTAATCGCAAATTTTCTATTCATGAGATCGATCGCAACCACGGCCAAGCTCTGATTGACGGCCGGCGCGTGCATTTTGATTTCCGGCACGTTCGCGGCTCGCTTTATTCGCTCATCCTCGACGGCAAGGTTTTCTCGGCGCACTTTGAAGCTGACGGCGGCGCCAAAGAAATCAGTTGCGGCCCGTTTGTTTTGCGCGCCGAAGTCGAAGATGAGCGCGCGGCGTTATGGCGCCGCCTGGCGCGCAGCGAGACTCCGGCTGCCGGAATGGTTGAGATCAAAGCCCCCATGCCGGGTTTGGTCGTTCGCCTGCCGGCGCAAAAAGGCGCGGCCGTCAAAAAAGGCCAGAGCCTCGTGGTCATCGAAGCCATGAAAATGGAGAACGACCTCAAATCGCCGGTCGATGGTGTCGTCACCTCGGTTCACATCGCCGGGCGCAGCGCCGTGGAAAAAAACGCCCGGCTTCTGACGCTTACGGTTAGTAGTCAATAAAGGCGTGCTGGATTATTGGATTGATGGATTGATGAAGTTTTGCAGTGTTGCGTCAATCGACCAATCCAGCAATCCAATGCTCCAAAAATCCAACTCTCCACTTGATGGGATTGTCGTGGACTTTCTCAACCAAATCCTTTTCGCCGGCCCGCCGATTCTGATCGCCTTGACGTTCCACGAATATTCGCACGCCTACATGGCGAACCGGTTGGGTGATCCGACCGCGCGCATGATGGGGCGACTGACGCTGAATCCGCTCAAGCATCTCGACCCCTTCGGCACGCTGCTGCTTTTTATTGCGAATTTCGGGTGGGCCAAACCGGTGCCGGTCGATCCGAGCTACTTCAAAAATCCGCCGCGTGATATGCTCATGGTGGCGCTCGCCGGACCGGTGTCAAACGTCATGCTCGCCGCGGTTTTCGGCGTCTTGTATCGATTAGTTGATGCGAGCCTCTTGCAATTGCCAGCGGGTTCAGGATTTTTTATCACGATGCTGCGGTACGCCATTTTTATCAACCTCGTGCTGGCTTTTTTCAATCTCATTCCGATCCCGCCGCTGGATGGCAGCAAAATTTTGCGTGGCCTGCTCTCGCCGGAGGCCGCCGCGCGATACGCCCAGTTTGAAAATTATGGCCCCTTTGTGTTGATCGGGCTGATCATTTTTAGCCGGCTTGCCGGCGTTTCGATTTTTTGGAAAATTATCGGCCCGCTCGTCGATCTTTTCGGCTGGATTCTGGCGGGAATAAGGTTTGGGTATGGGTAAAACCGGAGTGTTGGATCACTGGAGTAATGGATTGATGGAGTGTTGGATTAGTGGACTTTCTATATTCCATCACTCCAATACTCCATCAATCCAAAAATCCAACGATCCATTGATCCATCAATCCAATGACATCTTTTCGCACTATTGGCATTCTCGGCGGCATGGGCCCGGAAGCCACCGCTCGCCTGTTCGAGCGCATCATCGCGCTCACTCCGGCCAAGCAAGATCAAGAGCACCTGCCGGTGCTGATTTGCAACCTGCCGCAAATTCCGGATCGCACCGCTGCAATTCAAGG
>JBOHQZ010000095.1:0-12624 GCA_050732275.1 bacterium | reverse complement strand
CAAAAAGAGATTAAAATGCTGCTCCAGTTAATCCAAGAACGCAAAAGAACTTACGAAAGGTTATAACGCTTCCAACTGGGAGCGTCAAAAATCCCCAAATGCTCGATCCGCACCTGCGGAATGTAGGGTGCATTTTAACTTACATTAGTATTATCCCGGCAATTCGGAAAATCTGAATATCCTAAAATAAAGCATGCCACTATGAAGATCTTCCGCTATTCCGAATGGCGCGATGAGCAGAACAAAAGCCGCCTGACGTTTGAAGACCTGATGCGCCTATTCAGCCAATTGTTGCTGCAAACCAACGGCGATGTAGGACAGGCGTTGCAGTGGCTGACTTATCTCGACGACAAGCATCGCATCTTTTCGGACGAGCCTGGCCAAGGTCTCGGCGATTTCATCGAGTGGATGAAGCAGCAGGGTTACATTGAAGAAATCGACAAAATGCGCCGGCTCACGCAAAAGGGCGGGCGGCGCATCCGGCAGGATTCACTCAACGAGATTTTCTCTTCACTCAAGAAAAATCCAACCGCCGGCGATCACGGCACGCCGCACTCCGGCGAGGGCATCGAGCGGCTTTCCGAGACCAAGCCGTTTCGTTTTGGCGATCAGCCGTCGAACATTGATTTTCAAACGACGATCAGCAATGCGCTGCGCCGCGAAGGTCTTGATAGCATCAATATCAAAGAAGATGATCTCGAAGTTTACGAGACCGAACATTTGACGACGTGCGCGACGGTGCTGATGATCGACATCAGTCACAGCATGATTCTCTACGGCGAAGATCGCATTACCCCGGCAAAGAACGTGGCGCTGGCGCTCTCGGAGCTGATTCTGACCAAGTATCCGAAAGACAGCTTGCACGTGGTGGTTTTCGGCGACGACGCCGCGGAGGTAAAAGTTTCCGATATTCCTTTTATAGCCGTCGGCCCGTTTCACACCAACACCAAAGCCGGCTTGCAAATGGCGCGGCAGATTTTGAAGCGCCAGCGCAACGTCAACAAGCAGGTGTTCATGATCACCGACGGCAAGCCCTCGGCGATTTTTGAGTATGGCCGCATTTATAAAAACCCGTACGGCCTCGACCGCAAGATCGTCAACAAGACGCTCGATGAAGCAGTGATGTGCCGCCGGGAGAAAATCGCGATCACCACGTTCATGGTGGCGCAGGATCCCTGGCTGGTGGATTTCGTCAACAAGATGACCGAGGCCAACCACGGCCGCGCTTATTTTTCTTCATTGAACAAGCTTGGTCAGTATGTTTTTGTAGATTATATTCGAAATAGAAAGCGACATGTGAGGTAATGTTATGGAAAAAACCCTCGATCTCAAGAAAACGACCAAGAAACAGCTTTTTGAGTTGTTGCGGAACCTGCGCAACACAAATGACCATTATGTTTTGAAGGAAAATGGTAGTTTCTTGGGCGTGATTATAGCACGAGAAGAGTACGAAGAGTATCTGTTGCGACGACAAGCTGAAGCACAAGTTGGCCTTGAAAAAGTCCTGGCTAAAATTCATTCGCAGAGCGATCAAAATATTTCTGATGAAGATCTGCAGAAACAACTCGATGAGGCGATACACGAAAAGCATCGGCGGCATATTGATTTTGCTATTGCTTGATTGACGAATTAGTGAGGGGTGTGACATGGCTTTCCAATTTCCTAGGAGCAAAAGAAATAATAACGGCACTTACGGCCCGACTTTGAGAAATCACTATTATTTCCCGGTTTCTTATCATGCTCGCACCTCTTTGAAAAGATCGATCAAAAGCCGATGGTGTTTGCGCGAAGCGGAACAATTTTATGTTTTTCGGCTTGCTGATGAGCCTTGGTGGCAATGCGTTGTAAATCATTGCTTGTTTTCTATTGTGGATTTTGGTAATATAGTTTTAGGCGAGAATGGCGAGCGATTGGCAGTTTTTCCTATTCCGCGCAATTCCAATGATTATTGGCATGGTTATCCGATTCAAACCCAAGAGAGCAAGCCTTGTCCAAATTTGTTGGACCGTTGGGAAAAAGACGGTATTATAACGCCTCATTTGCGGCGCAAAATTGAAACAGGCAGATTATGAACCATCTTCGAATATTCATCCCAGCCGACGTTTTGGATTCTTACGTCTACTTTGGGTATTTATTCAGCGTTTTTAGAGATGGAACCTTGCGAGTTTTGTCTCTTCACAAAGTTTACGAAACGCTGGTTTCGATTCACCCTCATTTCGAGGGCATACTCCGGCTGGCCATCCTAAGAAATGATTGGCTGGACAATTCCCAGGCTGGTGCCTTTCTGAATATAAGAAGATTTCGCAAAGTGCTGGAAAAGGCATGGAATGACTTTGCTTTAAATGGATTCACCATAGAATTTGATAATGACAATAATTGGCAGGTTTTGTGTGAAGTGCCTGCCATGCCGATTTACGATATTCGCTTGTATGCAACTCGTGTTTATCTTGCTCATAGGGATGGTGTTCGTGAAGGGCGGCTATTTTTCAACGATCGCGAGTTGCGTCTCGAAAGCCCTTTGGCAAGAATATTCGATGCTAGAACCGTGAGCATTTCTGCAAGATCAGGAAGCCTGATGTTTTCTGCCGATAATGAAGGGCTTTATTGTGGAAGCCTTTGGAATGAGGAGAAAACAGCCAAGGTTTCTTCACGATCTTATGCCAAAAGATCTTTGCGTACGGGGTGGTCGAGCTTCGATGTAGTCAATTACGAAAAGCAATCGTATTTCTCTTATCTTGAAAATGAAATCGAAAGAAGAAAAGCAAGAAGGCCCTTTAGATATTCGGAAATCGATGAATACCCGGAAAAAATTGAAATCGTGCGAATCGCGGTAAAGAGATATTCCATGGATGAGGTTTTAAAAAAAGTTCCATTCAACTACAGCGACGTGCAATACTGTTTTAATAGCACAACGGCGTGTTTCTTTTTTCTGAAAGACGGGCGTTTTGTGCGTGTAAACTTTGCACGAGAAATTCATAATGAAGTGCGATTGCGCTCAAAAATTCATGATTTGTCCTTTGGCACTCAAGAAATAGTTTCCAACAACCCATGCTCGGCAGTTGCTTTTCCTTTAGGTTGCGTCATTGAGTACTTCGACAAAGTTTTACTGTTTCATGACAACGGCGTGGCGACTTTAGAGGATAGCCCGGTAATCTCGGTTAGAACATTCCCTACTTCACGACGATTTCGGCGACAAATTTGCATAACCAGAGAAGACGGTATAGCCTTGCATACTGTTTTTCCAACAGAAGATGAAATCTCAAGAATAATTGAGCCTAACCGTGTGCAACGGATGGCGGGGGTGGCAGCGTAAATTTTATATATGAAAGCTCAAATTTATCTATCAATGAAAAATCTCCTCGACCTCCGTACCAGCGGCCAACTGCGCGCCTCGGGCTATAAAGTCATCTCCGTCAAAGACGAGGTGCGCAACAATCTCATTCAGAAAGTCCGCCGCCGCGAGACGCTATTTCCCGGCATCATCGGCTATGAAGACACGGTGATTCCGGAATTGTGCAACGCCATGCTCTCGCGCCACGATTTCATTCTCCTCGGCCTGCGCGGCCAAGCCAAGAGCCGCATTCTGCGCGCGCTACCCAATTTGCTGGATGAATATATTCCCATCATCAAAGGCTGCGAGATCAACGACAATCCGTACCGCCCGGTTTGCAAAGCCTGCATGGACAAGGTGCGCGAATCCGGCGATGGCGTCGAGATCGAATGGATCGGCCGCGACCAGCGCTACGGCGAGAAGCTGGCGACGCCGGACGTGACGATCGCGGACTTGATCGGCGACATCGATCCGATCAAAGCGGCAGCGCAACGCTTGCACTACGCGCACGAAGGCATCATTCATTTCGGGATCATTCCGCGCACCAATCGCGGCATCTTTGCGATCAACGAGTTGCCGGATTTGCAGCCGCGCATTCAAGTCGGTTTGTTCAACGTCATGCAGGAAAAGGATATTCAAATTCGCGGCTTCCCGATTCGCATTCCGCTCGACGTGCTGATCGTTTACTCCGCGAATCCCGAAGATTATACCAATCGCGGCAACATCATCACGCCGCTGAAAGACCGCATCGGCTCGCAGATTCACACGCATTATCCACGCTCCGTCGAGATCGGCATGCAGATCACCGCGCAAGAAGCCTGGCTGCAGCGCGACGGTATGCAAGTGAAAGTGCCTTATTTTCTCCGGCAGGCGATCGAGCAACTGGCGGTCGAAGCCCGCCGCAGCGAGTTTGTCGATCAAAAGAGCGGTGTGTCCACGCGCCTCACCATCACTTGCCTGGAAAATATGGTGAGCAACGCCGAGCGTCGCGCGCACGTGAACGAAGAGAGCGACGTGATCACGCGCGTGTGCGACCTTTATGCCGCGCTGGCGGCGGTGACCGGCAAGATCGAGCTGGTCTACGAAGGCGAGCAGGAGGGCGTCAGCAATGTCGCCAAGGGTCTGCTTGGTAAAGCCGTCAAGCAAATCTTTTTGAGCTATTTTCCGGAACCATACAGCGCGATGAAGAAAGGGCAAAATCCCTATCAGCAGGTCGTCGCGTGGTTTAAAAATGATCGCAAGCTCGATATCGCCGATGCGATGACGAATATCGATTATGTGAAACGGCTCAACAGCATCAGCGGCCTGAAAGAGCTGACCATGCGTTTTCTGCCCGGCGCAGCGGACATGCCGCCGTTGCAGCTCGCGGTCGGTATGGAATTTGTGTTGGATGGCTTGCATCAGAATTCCATGCTCAGCCGCGACGAAATGGGCCTGGTGCGCACGTATTCCGACATGATCAAAAAGATGTTCAGCAATATCTCGCGTGAGGAGGAAGAAGACGAGGAAGAGGTTTAGTGAGCGAAGTCCGACTTGGGCAATAGTATGTTGCAAAATTTGTAAAATCGTCGTGCCCAAGTCGGACTTCACTTCATTATTTTCTTGACTCTCTTCCCGCAATTTTTTATATTCACAAACTTTGTGAGGGTGAATGCAAAAATGACGCCAACATTTATTTTATAGGACTTTAAAATTCTTTCCTGAGGAACACCATGAACAGCAACGAGAATGCCGCGGGGAAGTACGAAGAGCTAAAATCGCAAATTACCCGCCTCAACCAGATCGGCATCGCGCTTTCGAGCGAGCATAACCTCAACAAGCTGCTGGAGCTTATTGTCAAAGAAGCGCGCAGCTTTACGGAGGCGGATGGCGGCAGTCTGTACATTAAGGAAGGCGACAAGCTCAATTTTCTGGTGGCGCAAACGGCGTCGCTGGAAAGCCGCACCAATGCCAAGCAGTCGTTCAAATCTTTTTACGTGCCGTTGACCAAGGCCAGCATCTCCGGCTTCGTCGCGATTACCGGCGAAACGTTGAACATTCCCGATGTCTATCACATTCCGCCGACGGTCGAATATCGGTTCAACAAGGATTTCGACAACAAAATGGAGTATCGCAGCAAATCGATGCTAACGGTGCCGATGCGCGACCATCAAGACGAGATCATCGGCGTTTTGCAGCTCGTCAATTCCATGGATCAAGCCGGCAAGGTGACTCCCTTCAAGCAGGAATACGAGCTGCTGATTCTTTCGCTCGCCAGCCAGGCCGCAGTGGCGATTCGCAACGCCAAATTGATCGAGGAAATCAAAGACCTCTTCCGCTCCCTCGTGCGCTACTCGGTCAAAGCCATCGATTCCCGCTCGAAACACACGGCCGGCCATTCCAGCCGCGTGGCGAAATATGCCAAGCGCTTCGCCGAGGCCATTAACGACGAGCTTGACGGGCGGCTGGGAAAGTTCAAATTCACGCCGGAGCAGATTGAGGAATTGTACATGTGTGGCTTGCTGCACGACATCGGCAAGATCGGCGTGAAAGAAGCGGTGCTGGAGAAAACCACGAAGCTCAACGACGCGCAAATCGATGCGATCGCCAGCCGTTTCGAGGCCATTAAAACCGGTTTCGTGATACGAGCTTTGCAGCAAAAGATAGAGCTATCCGGCTCCAAGCGCGATGAAAACGCGCGGCTGCAAGAAATCGAGGCGAGGGTGCAGGAGGAAATCAAAGCACTGGACGCGGATTTGGAATTTCTGCGGCGCATCAATATTCCCGAGGAATATCTCTCGCCGGAAGGCTTGCAGCGGCTGCGCCAGATTGCCGAGCGCACGTATTATGACATCGGCGGCGAGATGCGCTATTTTTTGACCGGACACGAGTACGAAAGCCTGGCGGTGACGCGCGGCAATTTAACGGCGGCGGAATACAAAGAAATTCAACGGCACGTCGAGCATTCGCTGGCGATTTTGGGAAAGATTCCGTTCACCAAGGATTTGGAAAACATTCCCAAATATGCGGCGGCCCACCACGAGTATTTGAACGGCTCGGGTTACCCGAAAGGGCTGAAAGGCGACGAAATTCCGCTGCAATCGCGTATTTTGTGCATTTCGGATATCTACGACGCCTTGACGGCGCCGGATCGTCCATACAAAAAAGCGATGCCCTTGGAACGAACCATAAAAATTTTGCAAGAAGAAGCGGAGCGGGGAAAGCTTGACAACGATCTGGTGGAGTTGTTCGTACGGCGCAAACTTTTCGAGAGTCCGCGCAAAACGGATGAAAAAGATGATGACAAGGATGAAGATTAAACGGGCTGCTGGTTGGTGGTAGGTGAATGAAATCGTAATCAAGTTTAGTTCATTTTAAATTCTTAATGATTTGGTTGACGCGCCCACACTGCGTGCTATCGGGGCGCGTGTAGAAATTTAGGCATGTCGACAATTCCACAGCATCTAATTGACGAAGTCCGCCTTGCCTCAGACGTCGTGGCCGTAGTGTCGGATTACGTCACGCTTAAAAAGAGCGGGCGCAATTTTTTCGGTCTGTGCCCGTTTCATCCCGAGAAGTCGCCTTCCTTCAGCGTCAATCCGGATAAACAAATTTTTCATTGTTTTGGTTGCGGCGTTGGCGGCAACGCTTTTACTTTTGTGCAACGCCAGCAGGGAATCAGTTTTCCGGAAGCGGTGCGCTTGCTCGCCAAGCGCGCCGGCATCGCGATTCCGGAGCCGGAAGCCGAGGACACGACGGCAGCAAAAGAAAAAGATGCGCTGTATTTCGTCAATAATTTAGCCGCCGAATTTTTTCAGCAGATGCTGTTCAGCGAGGCGGGGCGACCGGCGCGCGAATACATGCACAAGCGGGGATTTAATGACGATGCTTTGCGGGCGTTCGGCATCGGTTACGCGCCGCCCAAATGGGAGGAGCTCACCCAATATGCCGCAAAAAAATCCGTCAATCTCGAGGTCATGGTTTTGGCCGGATTGATCAATAAGCGCGATAGTGATTCCTCGCGCGGCAGCGGGCACTACGACCGCTTTCGCCATCGCGTCATGTTCCCGATTTACAATCTCGCCGGCAGCGTGGTGGCGTTTGGCGGGCGGCGAATCGTCGATGACGAAGATTCGCCGAAATATCTCAACTCGCCGGAAACGCCGATCTATCACAAGGGCACGGTGCTGTACGGCTTGTATCAAGGCCGCGACGCCGTCAAGGCGGCGGACCGCGTCATCGTGGTCGAAGGCTATCTTGATTTGATGCGCATGCATCTGTGCAGTTTTCAAAATGCCGTTGCGACTTCGGGAACGGCGCTGACCGAACAGCAGGCGCGGCTGATTTTGCGTTATACCAAAAACGTCACTTTGCTCTTTGACAGCGACACGGCCGGCCAAAGCGCGACGTTGCGGGGCGCGGATATTTTGGTGGAAAACGGTTTGGCGGTGGCAGTGGCGACTTTGAGCGCCGGTGACGATCCGGACAGCTTTCTCGCCAAAAATCCGGCGGCGGCGATGCAGCAAATTTTGCAGGCGGCGCCGCCGTTGCTCGAGTTCAAGATTCTCAACGGCGTCGTTGCGAAAACGGCGGAGAAGGATCCCGTCGCGCAACGTACGGCGCAGTTGCGTTCGATCGCCGAGACGCTGGCGCGCGTGCAAGACGGTTTGGAGCGGCAGGCGCTGGTTCACAATATGGCGGAACGTTTGCGCATCGACGAAGCCGTGCTGTGGGAAGAAGTGAGCCGGCTGCGGCGCGCACAGTATCCGCGCGGCAGCAATCGGCGTGGGGCTCTCGAACGGCGTGGAGAAAACGAGGCCGCTTCGAGCAGCGCATTGGCAACGGGAGGACGCAGCTATACTGAACGCTGCCGCGCCGCCGAGGAAGAATTGATCCGCATCATGGTACTGCACGCCGGCGCCGCGCGTTTTATTTTCAGCTTTATGCGCGTGGAAGATTTTCACGATCCGGAAATGCGGGCGCTGGCCGGGGTATTTCACCGGCTTTGGGATGACGGCGTTCTCCGCGAAACCACGGGATACGTCGATGCGGAAAATTTGCTGCAATATTTTACCGAGCCAAGACAGGCGGAATTTGTCAGCCGCACTTTTCACGCCTACACCGTTCCGGCGGGAGGGGAGAACGGCGTTGAAGGCGAAGAACAAATGCCGGCTATGGAGATCGACTATCGCCGCTGGAGCGCCGATTGCATGGCCCGATTGCTGCGCTTGAAAAAAGAAGAAGACGTGCAGAGCTTACGCGAGCAATTGAAAGCGCGGGAGAAGTCGGGGGGCGAAGTGGCGGAATTGATGCAACAGTTCATCGAATATCAGGAACAATTAAAACGGATTCGCCCGGAAAGTTTTTTGGAAGCTTAGCGCATCGCGCGGAGAGCAAAGCACAGAAAGTTTTCCTGTTTTGGCGCTATGCTCTCTGCCCTCTGCTCTAAGCGAAAAGCATAATTTAAACGAGGATCTAATGACAACCATCGAAGAAACGACGGCAGAAAATGTCATCACCGCGGGACAAGAAAATGCGTTTAATCTAAAAAAAATCCGGGGCCACAGTTTGGTTCGCTGTATGACGTTCATCGACGGCTCGTGGCTGTATCATAATCAAGACATGTTGGTCAAGGTTTATGGCGCGCCTTACAAGATCGATTTCAGCAAAATCAACTTCGTGGCGCTGAAGCTCATTCGCAACCATTTTGCCGGCACGCTGGGCAACGAAGCGCCGATGCTGGATTTGCTGCGGACGTATTATTTTGCCAGCGTCCCGGCGAACGTACACCCGGACGACGACGTTAAGCTCGAAGACCAAAAGAAATTCTATACCATGCTCAGTGAGTCACTCGGCTTCGAGCTGCTTTTGCACGAGATCGATTTTCGCGGGCATCACATGGCGATGCAAGACCGCCTCGAAAAGGAGAGCGATCCCAATTTCATGCCCAAAGAGCGCACGGTGGATATGGCGCTTGGCGTCAACATGCTGTATCTCGCCGCGATCGACGCCTATGATATCGCTATAGCCGTGCTCGGCGATGCTGATTATCAGCCGGCGCTCGAACGCGTGCGCCTGCTCGGCAAGCGCATTCTCATTTTCACCATCGAAGGCTCTGCGGCTTATGATTATCTTTATCCCCGGCCCAACGTGCGCTTCGCGGATTTTCCGGTGGTGCGCTTTCAGGATTATCTGCGCGAGCTGCGCCTAACGCCGAAACAGGATCGCGACCGGATTGAGTTCCAATACACCTGCGCCAGATGCGGCAAGGAGTTTTTTTCCACCTATAAAGCGCCGCCGCGGCAAAACATGTATTGCAACGAGCACCGCATTTGGCGCGACCGTGAATCTTCTTTTAGCTACGGCACCTCGGCGAACGATCGCTACACGTCGTATGAAGACGACAATAACGGGGCGCCGGCGGGTGGGCAGACGTTGGCTAATGCAGAGTCGCAACAACCAACGGAAATTAATTCCGGCGCTCAAGCGATTGAAGCCGAGAAATCTGCGTATGGACAACCGGCGGAGGGAAGCACAGCAGCGCCCCAAACAGAACAAGCAGGCGGGAATTAGTAGTCAAGGCTTTGTGGAAAATTTTAACGGACCACTTCAGCCCAATCCCGCCACGGCGGGATTGGGCTGAAGTTTGAAAAACGTTTTTCAGCAAACCGCAGGGAGTGGCCGCGAGCCAAATTCAGGGAAAGTAAAAACAGGCTTTGCAACCTATCTGAGGGGAGACACGAAAACCGGTAAATGAAACCCGTGGGCACGGGTGCTCTTATACCCCATTTTCCCAACTTCGTTTAGCCTCATACCCCAAGAAAAAAATCTTCAAACTCCGGAGCGCCTAGTTGGGAGCGGAACGTGGACGCCAGAGGGCATCACTACGAACGTTTTAAGGTGCCTCACTCGTTTTCGTTTGGGGCGCTTGGCCGACTTCGGAAATGGGATAAACATGCGCGAGATAGAGATAAAAGAACGCCAGCGAAATGCCCAAAATGATGATGCCTAAAACCGAAGATTTGACTTTGATGCCTTGCAAAGAAGCCTCGAACTCCGCGACCTCGGCAGGCGGGCTCTCAACATTTTCCGGCTGGCCTTCGGCGAGAGCGCTCTGCGGCCGGCGTTTTTTGCTGCCGGCCAAGCTGCTTTGCATGGAGATGTAAAACTGAATGCCGGAAAAAGCCAGCCCGACGAACACGATGATGATGACCACCCAAAAAATAATGATCGACGAGACGTGCTGCCAATCAAAAACCCGGCGGCGGTGCTGGAGCGAGGAGATATCAAATTCCGTAAGCGCGATGCTGAGTTTCTTTTTCAAGCTCAATGCAGTCGATCCCAGCGCCAAGGAATCTTGCGCCAACGCTGATTCAAATTCTTCCATGAGATCGAGTGTGGAATCCGCGTCAGCCGCGCGCGTGGCATTCACCTGCATCTGTGCTTGCGCCAGCGTCATCAGAGAGAGCAAAAGCGCGCAAGTTATAAAAAAAACTTTCATGACAAATTTCATCCTCGGCTGGAAATTTTCTTTTTCAGATACGCCACAAATTGTTCGCGGTAAAGTACTTGCTCGGCCAAATCGACTTCGCCGTTTTTGTCGAAATCACGTTGGGCGCTTTTAGCTTCGTAATTGAGGTAGCTCGAAAACGTGAGCTTCAATTCCGGATGCTGCGTGAGAATCGTTTTGATTATAAAGTGTCGTGTTTTTTGTTTTCAAAGCCGCCAGCTCGGCGGGAGAAATCATTTGGCGCAATTTTAGCGGCTCGACCTCCTGCACCTCGAGGGGAGGCTTCACCTTATCAATCTGTGTATTGGGCAAGATTTCTGCGAGCGTTCTACCGTCGGTTGTAGAAATGTTATTGCCGTAAATTTCCAAAAAGCGCAGGTTGGACAATTGGCTGATCTCTGCCGGCAGTTTCGTCGAGTCATTCCTGGCCAAATACAATTTTTGGAGATTTTTTAACTGTCCGATTTCCGGCGGCAACGCCGTCAATTGATTTCGATCTAAATTCAGCATGTGCAGGCCGATCAATTGGCCGATGGCCGGCGGCAAAACTGTCAATTGGTTCCGGCTCAAATTCAATTCACGCAAATCGAGCAATCGTCCAATCGTCGGCGATAACGCGCTGAGGCCGTTGCCGCTCAAATTCAAATCTTGTAGTTTGGTTAGCAGCCGTATTGCCAACGGCAACGCGGCCAACTGATTCTCGCTCAAATTAAAGGATTTTAGCCAAACCAGCTTGAAAATTTCCGGCGGGATTTCGGCAAAATCGTTGCCGCTCAGGTCCAAAGATTCGAGGCGGGTTAGTTGGTTGATTTCAACGGGCAAGCCGCCGACTTGCGCGGGAAAAGCCGCGAGCTGATTGCCGCGCAAATTCAAGGATTTTAAATTGGCCAATTGCGCGATCGACGAGGGAATTTCCGTCAGCTTATTTTCGCTCAAATCGAGGGCTTGGAGATTCGTTAATCGCCAGACGGCGGCCGGCACTTCGTCAAGCTGCTGCGAACTTAAATTCAGCGCTTGAACTTTTTCGGATTCTTTTAAAGCCTCTTCGAGCGAATAATAAACTTTGGGGGTTTCGCCCGGCCTCGCGTTTTCTTGTGTAAAAGCGAGGTTGCCATTTACCAGCAAGAAGACCCATACGGCCAACCTCAACCGCGCCCAATTAAAGAGCGGCTGGCGCGTATTGAAAATTTTTCGCGATATTCTTTTCATTCTGAATCGGACCGCCATATCGAGCCTCGTCGGCATTGTTTCAATCTTGTAAAAGAAAAGTCCAAATTCCATCGGCTGGTGCGTGCTCGCACGCTCCGTGAAATTTGGGCTTCCCTCACAGCGAAAAGCTCCTGCTAGTTGACGGCATGAGGTTTTCCTTGGCTGATGTGCACGTTGCAACCTCGGTGTACCAATTCTGGTACGCGTTCAATGTCGCGCCGAAATTGTAAAGTTATAATACGAAAAAAACCATAGGCAAGTCAAGAAAAATGTCAGGACACTTATTTCTTCTTCCTCGTATCTACCACCAAACGCGGCGTATTGCCGATGCGCTCGGTTTTGGGCTTCTCCGGTTTGCGCTCACGCCGATCTCGATGATCCCGTTGACGGTCGCGCGGCGCCTGCTCTTTTTGCGGTGGCCCTTCCGGTTTTGGCTGCGGTTTTTGCTTTTCGCCTTCCAATAGCATGCTCAATCCGATGCGGCCTTTCTCGGCATCCACTTTTAAAATGCGCACGTCGATCACGTCGCCGACCGCCGCGACTTCCAGCGGATTCTTGATGTATTTGTAAGACATCTGCGAGAGGTGCACGAGGC
>JBOHQZ010000094.1:0-12683 GCA_050732275.1 bacterium | reverse complement strand
GGGAAATCGTGTCGCTGCCGCCAAAATGCGCGGGACAGCCCGTCGCGGTGTCCACGAGCAAATAGCCTTCGTCATCCGGCCCGCGATGGCGCAGCAAGGTCGTTGCTTGCTGAAGCGCAGCGGGATTTATCGGTTGCCGATTAATATGCCAGAGGCCAACAATGCCACACATAAACTGAAATGTTTGCCGGTTTGCCCGTTCGACGGTTAGCCGGTTAATTTTTTAGCGTTGCTTAATTGTGCCCGTTAATAGGGTGTTTGAAAAATACGAAACATCGTACAAAGTGGAACTGACCGGTCACTCAACGTGGCTGAAATGCGGAACATTCCGTGTACAAAAGTGACCGGTCAGTGACTTTCCTAATCCTCTCTTCGTGATCACAATCGTCGTTGCAAAAATTTCTAACGAGGTTTGGACCAAACTTGTTCATACACAGCAGAGATTTGGCGCAGAAATGCTTCTTCACCAAACCGCTCGACGACGCTTTGCCGCACGCGCTGAGAATTGAATTTTATTTTGCCCAAGATAAAGTCGCCCATCGCATTTGCCAGCGCTTGGGGATCGGCAACTTCCACCAGGACACCGGTTTCCGGCGTGACGACAAATTCCGGTCCGCCGCAGCGTGTGGCGATCACCGGTTTGCCGCAGGCCATGGCTTCGCCCAGCACAATGCAAAATGTTTCGTGCAAGCTCGGCATGACCATGACGTCGCTTTGCTGAATCCGATCTCTGACCTCGATAGGCGTCAAGAGTCCGAGGAATCGGCAACGATCAGCCAAGCCCAGTTCTTGCACCATGTTTTCCAGTGGCGCGCGTTCCGGCCCATCTCCCCCGATAGTGATGTCAAACGACGTTACGCCGCGTTGCACGAGAAGCTGCGCCGCTTGCAATAAATAGCGCAATCCCTTTTGCTTGCTCAAGAGCGCGATGGAAATAAAATGTGTATCGGCTTTCGGCGCGTGATTTTGCTTGAGAACAAAAAAATCAGTTTTAATTAAATTACCAATAACACAAATTTCAGTTTTATTATAAAACTGTTGAATTTGCCGGGCCAGCGCGGGACTGACCGCAATGATGCGGTCAACCTGGCTCAACGTTTCTTCAACTCGATGCCGCTGCAACGCGCCAGTTAAGTGCATGGCAAACGGGCTGGAGTGCTCGTGCAACACCACCGGAATGGAATGGCGCTTGCCCAAGCAGGCCGCGGCCCACCCTCCCGGCAGAACGACGTGCGCGTGAATCAAATCCGGTTTGCCCCATTGCGCGAGCAGCTTGTTAAAGCCTCTCTCGGTTGCCGCGCGATAGCGCCAATACATCAATCTCGGCGCACGTGGCAATGGTGATATGGCGCGCTCACGGCAAACGACCAGTCCGTTGCGCTGCTCCCATTGCGGCTCGCTGTCCAGCTTGCCTTGGAGCATTTCCCGCCAACCGACCAGACGCGGCGCCAAAACGGCAACATCATATTCGCGGGATAATGCGACTGCCTGGTCATGAATAAAAATACCGTTGACCGGCGACGCTGCACTCGGATACCAAGTAGCGAGAATGAGAATTTTTCTTTTCACGTCATCTTGTTTCTCGAATGCGGATGCGCTGGAGCAACTCACGCGCTTGCGAGGCTAAAAAATCGGCGTCTTTCATCGTGGGCAACAAGACCTCGCGCGCATGCACGCCGGATTCACGCACAAAAAAACAAATCGTCAAGATCGTGCTCGTGATGTACGAGGCCGTGCTGGAGATGGCGGCGCCGACGATACTCAAACGCGGAATCAGCAAAAGATTGAGAGTGACGGTAACGAATAATCCCGCCAATGAGGCGAACCAATTGAGGCGCGGCTTGCCGATACCGGCGAGATAAGAAGCGATAACGTTCGTGGCGCTGAAAATGGCGATGCCCGGCAAAAGCCACATCAACGGCGCCAAACTGCCGCGAAAGGCCTCGCCATAAATTCGCGTGAGGAGAAACTCGGCGACGAGCGCCAGCAACAAAGCCGAAATGGCGCTCAACCATAAGGCGAGGCGGGTGACGCGCGCGGTTTGCGCGGCGGTTTCCATTTTGGCTTCTTGTAAGCTCGCGATGCGCGGCAACAACACCATGGCCGCGGCGTTGGAGAACAACCAGATGGTTTGCGCCAGAGTCACCGACAGCGTGTAAAGCCCGACGGCGGCGGCGCCGGCAAAAAAGCTGACGAAAAAAACATCGAGGCGATAATTGAGAAATTGCGTGAGGTTGCTCAGATAGCTCGGAACGGCAAACCTAATCACCTCCGACAATCCGCTGGTTTTGATCGAGGTGCGCCAACCGTCATTTCCTGAAACCTCGAGCTGATCGACACCGCTTTTCCGCAAGAATGGCCGCAAGGCGTGCAAGAAGAGTGGACCTTTGAGAATGGCGACGGCAATGATGATCCATACCAGCGCCACGGCAGAAGCTTTACTTCCCGCTGCGGCCCAAACGCCTATGGCGGCCAACATGAAAAGAAAGATGGCAACGCGGCTGATAAATTCGCGCCAGTTGGCTTGAATGATTTCCTGGCAACCATTTAACATCGCGCGCCAGTAGCCAGACATTTCCGTAAAGATGAGCAGAAGCGAGATGGCGACAATGCTCCAGCCTCTCATTTCAACGGGCAAAAAAGTGCCGGCAAAATTTGTGTGCCGGAGCGCAACTAAAATGGCCATCGCCAACAACCCCACCAAGAACGCAAACCACACCAATTGCAAGGCCAGTGCGCCCAGTTTGGCTTTGCCACGCGCCACCACGTAAGTGACGCCCGAAGACAGCGAAAATCCCAGTACCATGCCCAACAGCGCCGCCGTTGCCAACACCAATTCGTAAACACCTTTGCCGACCGGTCCGAGCGCGCGCGCGACGATGATGCTCGTGGCGATGGCCAATGGAATTGAAGCGAGGCTCGTGCCCAACGTGTGCAGGCCGCTGCGCCACAAAGAAGCTTTCGGTGCTGCCTCTGCTACGGAAGCTGGCAACACACCGTTGCGATTCGCGGGAGAAACCTCCTCCGTCCAAGAATTTGGCATAAAAGATAATATAAGCATTTTGCCGGGCGTTTACCAAGCAAAATTTTGGCGCAGAAATGTCTTGCCTTTCTCTGCTGCAAAGATTATTTTAAACTCGTTTGTTTGTACAAACTTTCATCAATGGAGCATTTTGTATGTTTGATTTGGCCATTGTCGGCGCCGGCAGTTGGGGAAAAAATCTGGTGCGAAATTTTTACGAGCTGCGGCGCCAAAATCAAGTTTATGCGTGCGATCTCGACGCTGCCAAGCTCGCGAAGCTACGCAGCGCGTTTCCCATGCTGCAAACCACGCAGGATTACGAAGCAATTCTGTCAAACGACGATATTCAAGCCGTGGTGGTGTCATCGAGCGCGGTGACTCACCATGATCTGACCAAACGCGCCCTCGAAGCCGGCAAGGATGTGTTTGTGGAAAAGCCACTGGCCTTAAGTTATCGCGATGCTGCGGAAGTGGTGGAGCTGGCGGAGCGCCGGCAGCGCATTCTGATGGTCGGCCATCTCATGCTGTATCATCCGGTTTCACAGCAACTGCGCCGGCTCATTCACAGCGGCGAGCTTGGCGAGATTTATTATATTTATTCGCAGCGTGTCAACCTCGGCCAGGTGCGGCGCGACGAAAATGCGTTGTGGAGTTTTGGCCCGCACGATCTCTCGCTTATTTTTTATTTGCTCGGCCAGGAGCCGACGGACATTGCGGCGCGCGGGCAAACGTATCTGCAGGAAGGCATTGAAGACGTGGCGTTCGTCAGCTTGAATTTTCCCAACCGCGTCTCGGCGCATATTCATCTCAGTTGGCTCGATCCGCACAAGCTGCGCAAGATCACGGTGGTCGGCAGCAAGAAGATGGCGGTGTTCGACGATATGGCGACCTCCGAGAAGCTGCGAATTTACAACAACAGCGCCGAGAAGAAAATCGATTACGACACCTACGGCGATTATATCACGCTGCGCTTCGGTGAAATCGTCATTCCGTATGTGACGATGATCGAGCCGCTGAAATTGGAATGCCAGCATTTTTTGGAGTGCGTCGCGCAGCGCCAGCAGCCGGCTACGAGCGGCCAGGACGGTTTGCGCGTAGTGAAAGCGCTCGAAGCGGCAAATTTTTCGTTGCGGCGCAACGGCATGCCGGTCAATCTTTCCGAGTTCAAAATATAACGATATTCTCGGCGAAGCGCGGTGATTTCGGCGCTATTCGGTGGGAAAGAATCACCGCCGAGCGCCACCGAAGTCGCCGAGCTTCGCAGAAAAATTTTCTGGAATTTGTTGAGTTTTTGGCAAATGCCTAACACTGACGAGCCGCAATGAAGCAGGTTTAGAAAATTTCCAACTGATAGAAAAACCCAACGGATAAAGCATTATCAGTTGGGTTCTTCAATCCGTTGGAAAAATCTTTGCTTTTTTGCAAAGAATCAACTTTAAAGAGATTTAAGGAGGTTGCGCTTGCAGAACTTTGTACATCCCACTGCCAAAGTCGGTCCAGGCACGACGCTCGGCACGAGTTGTTATATCGATGCCAACGTCACGATTGGCGCGAATTGCCGACTCGGCCACGGCGTGATTATTCATCCTGATACAATGATTGCCGCAGGCGTGCGCATCGATGATCACACCGTGATTGGCAAGCTGCCGATGCGCGCTGCGGCCAGCGCTATTACGAAAGATGAGGCTTTGTCCGGTTGTACTATCGGCGACGGTTGCATCCTGGGAACTTTTGTGGTGATCTATCGCGGCTGCACCATCGCGCAAAATGTGTTGGTGGCGGATCTCGCTTCGGTGCGCGAGAACGTGCGCATCGGTGAATACACGATCGTGGGCCGCGGCGTCACCGTCGAGAACAAAGTTACCATCGGCAAACGCTGCAAGCTGGAAACGGAGGCTTATATTACGGCGCTTTCCGAGATCGGCGATTATTGTTTCATTGCGCCGGAGGTAACTTTTACGAACGACAATTTTATGGCGCGCACCAAAGAGCGGTTCAAATATCACAAAGGCGCGACGATGAAAACCGGCGCGCGGATTGGCGCGAACGTGACCGTGTTGCCCGGAATTACAATCGAAGAGGATGCGTTGGTCGCTGCCGGCTCCGTGGTCACACGCAACGTACCGGCGCGCAAAATCGTTTTGGGATCGCCGGCGCGCGTGTGGCGCGATGTTCCTGCCGAGCAGCTTTTGGAAAATCAATGAAGAAAATTCGCCTCGTCACGGTGATCGGCGCGCGGCCGCAGTTTGTCAAGGCCGCGGCGGTTTCGCGGGAATTGGCGCGATTGGAGCAGGTTCGAGAAATTTTGGTGCACACCGGCCAGCACTATGATTACGAAATGTCGGCGGTATTTTTCAAAGAACTCGGATTGCGCGCGCCGCAATATAACCTCGAGGTCGGATCGAAGCCGCATGGCGAGCAAACCGCGGAAATTCTCGCCAAGCTCGAGCTTATCTTGTTGAAGGAAAAACCGGCGGGCGTGATCGTTTATGGCGATACCAATTCCACTCTGGCCGGCGCACTTTGCGCCAGCAAATTGCACATCCCGGTGGCGCATGTCGAAGCCGGCTTGCGAAGTTGGAACCGGCAGATGCCGGAAGAAATCAACCGTGTCGTCGCGGATCATGTCGCGGATATTTTATTCTGCCCGACCGCCACGGCCGTGCGGAATCTCGAAGCCGAAGGCATTCAACGCGGCGTCTTCAACGTCGGCGACGTAATGCTGGATGCGGCGCTGATTTTTGGCAACGATAGTGCTGTGAAAAAAGCCCCTCTTGCAAGCGGGGTGTTGCAACGCTATGGGTTGGCTGCCAAACAATATTTTCTCATCACCATTCACCGCGCCGAAAATACCGACGACCCGGATCGTCTTCAGCTCCTGCTCGAGTTGTTGCTCGAACTGCGCGCGCCAGCGATTTTTCCCATGCACCCCCGCCTCGGGAAACTGTTGATCAAGAGCCGCAGACTCCGAAAGCTCCGTTTACAATTAGAGGCGAAAACCGATTTGCAAATGGTGCAACCCGTTTCGTATATTGAGATGCTGGCGTTGGAGAAAAACGCCAGCGCCATTATCACGGATTCGGGCGGCGTGCAGAAAGAGGCATTTTTTTTTCAAACGCCGTGCATTACCTTGCGTCAGGAAACCGAGTGGATTGAAACGCTAGCGGATGGATTTAACGCGCTGGTCGGCGCGGACAAAAAAAAGTTTTTGCGGGCGATTTCGCAACTCGACAAAATTCGGGCTCATTTGGCGGGGCAAAAAAAACCGGAAGGTTTCGCACTTTTTGGAGGAGGAAAAGCCAGCGCTCGCATCGCGCGAATCTTAACGCGCGTGTGGAGATGAAATGGGAGGCGAAGAGGGCGCCGATTCTGCTTGTCCTAATCCCATTCCAATTACAAACCAAAGCATGGTCACGACTTCGGCGTCGCCGAACGTCCAGTCAAAAATGCCGGCGACTAAAAAGCCGAGTAATGCCGCGCGGCTCGCGAAAATTATTGAACGATAGCTTTCGTCACTGGTGTGCTGTATCGCCATACCAAGCGTTCGCCAAACCGAAATCATCAACCACATGAAGGCGAAAAAACCGGCGATCCCGAAACAGACTAAAATCGTCACATACGTGCTGTGAAAATGGCCGATGGAAAAAACATCTTTGGCAATATACTCGGGAATATTGGGATTGGGTGTTGCGTACTGTCGAACCACCGGCTGCAAATCCCGCCAGCCCACGCCCATGACGGGATGATCTGCGACGATTTGCAACGCATATTTCCACTGAATCAGCCGCACTTGCGTCGAAGGGGTGTTGAGGTCGAAAATCGCGGCGACGCGTTGGCGCACGGTGGGTGAAAAAACGCTTACTAAAATGAGAATCAGGAAAGCCGGCAAGAGGCGCTGCAAAAGGATGCGGCGCTTCGACCAATATTGGCGCAACAGATAAACGGCGCTTGCAAAGAAACCAATGTACGCGCCGCGCACCAGGCTGAACAACAGCGAAAAAATCTGTGGAATGATTTGCGCACGCGCCAGCCAACGCTGGCGGCGAGAGGGTGCGGTCAAAGCCATCTGCAGCGTTACCGCCATGAACATAACCGAGAGCGCGCCCCAGGTCATTGTCGTGCCTTGCGTGCTTTGCACTTTGCGCGAAAAACCGAGTGCAAATTTGCCGAGGCCATAAAGCGCGGCAACCGTGGCAACGCTAATGAAAGTCCACAGCAATAGGCGACGCCATTCCGGATATTGACGCAATGAAAGCGCCACCGCATACGCGCCGAGAATTGTGAGCAGATGTCGCAGGTTGTGGAAGCTTGCCAGCGGCATTTCCGAAAGTGCAGTGGAAGCAAGGGCAATGAATGCGAACGCGATAATCGGCCATTCGATGCCGAGTAGAAACGAAGTCTCTTTTCCTTTTTGTCTTTTGCTTTTTGCTATTTGTAACACCACACATAATGTCAACAGCCCCAAACTGATGTGCGCGCCAGCGATGGAAAAGCTGACGAATGCCGCAAGCGCAAAAAGGGCGAAAGCGTGCAGGTGGCGCAATCTTATTTGAGTAAACCAATTCCGGTGTTGCTGATCGATTGGCAAAGAGGCACCATCGTCACCAATTTTCGTCGTGGTCGTTGCTGATGAAGAACTTGCCATTTTTTTCTTGTGCTTGGTTTTTGAAATTAATATCTTGAAATCAAATGTGCCAAAAACTTCAATTAAAAGCAAGGTTGAAATGAGTCAAGTTAAAATTTCGTATGCCAAAATGAAAACGCCGCTGGGCGCACACTTGTGGATTGCCCGGTCGGAACGCGGCGCCTGCCGAATCGAATTTAATCATTCGGAATCGGAACTCCGCAATATGCTCGCGCGCATTTGGCCGAAAGCGACGTTGGTCAAAGATGAAGCGGCGCTGCAAAAATCGCTGACCGAGCTGGAAGAATATTTTGCCGGCCAACGTAAAAAATTTACTTTTTCATTGGCGCCGGAAGGCACCGTCTTTCAGCAAAAAGTTTGGCAAGCGGTGTATGCGATTCCTTTTGGAGAAGTGACGACGTATCAAAACATTGCAAAGAAAATTGGAAAATCAAAAGCCGTGCGCGCAGTGGGACACGCCAACGGCAGCAATCCGCTTCCCATCGTCATTCCGTGCCATCGCGTCATCGGCAGCAACGGGGATTTGTGCGGGTATGGAGGAGGATTGGAGTTTAAGAGAAAGTTGCTTGAGTTGGAGGGAATTGGTATTTTCGCCAACGGATGAATTAAGACCAACTGATGCTTTATCCGCTGGTCTTGATTCATTCGTTGGGGCATAGTCGAGAAAATTTACCATCCCAAAAGATAATTGAACTTCGCCAGCAGCGTGCGATTTTTCCCGCGCCATCTTGCGCCTGCCATATTTTCAACATCGTTGTACACCAAATAAAAATTGCTCCCCGGCCGATGAATCCAATTCAACAGAAAATTCGTGTTGAATGAATCATCGTCGTCATTGTACTGCACAAAGACTTTGGCAAATAGGCGCGGCGTGAATGAATACGTCACACGCGAGATGGCGAGATTCGTCGCATATTTGCCGCGCCGTATCGGCAGGGCGATACTGTTGCGAGAGTATTGCGTTTCAAGAGAGAAATTGGCGTTGGGCCGCAAAGTAAGGCCGCCGCCGAGCGCGGTTAATTTGCCGCTGTAAAAATCGCCCGTGTTGAAACTCAAGCTCGCGGCCAGGCGCTTGCTTTGATCCGACTTGAACTCGCCGAGAAAATTCCGAAACGAATAGGCGCCAACCGGCACTTCCGCGCCCTCGCGCAATTCAAACGATTCGTCGAGCGCATCAAAAGTGCCGAGGGTTGCCACAAACAACTCGCTGCCGTTGCGAAAGAGATTGAACAAGCCGTTGAGCATGGTCCGCGTGGCCAGATGATTCTGCTGATCCGTAATGTATTGAAAATCGTTGAAGAACCAGCTCTGCCGTATCGGCCCGCTCTTCCAGCGCTGCGACAAATAAGGAATGACGCGGCTTTTGCGGATGCCGTTGCGCTGAATGAAACCGATCTGTGCGTCGAAATTATCTTGGATGTCGGTGTAGCCGAGACTGATTCCCCAGCGATCCAGCTCGTGGCTAAAAAAGGCGCTGCCGGCCCAGTCTTTTCCATGCACGTTGGCGGTTTGCGACTTGCCGAGAAAGCCGGTGAATCGCGTGCCGGTGCCGAAAGATAAATTCACATCGGCAGCAAAGACACGATTATACTCGCGAGCGTCGCTGAGAATATTACGTGTTACTGAATTACGTTTTACCGTATTATCCCAACCCTCCTTGCTCGTGCCGATGATGCCGATTGAGGATTTGGCAAGAATGTCACGCTTCACACGCACGACAGCGAAGTTGTGGCGGGGCAACTCCACCAATTCATCATCGGCCTCGTCGTCGGTATCCAAGTCGTCGATGTAGCTGGTTTGATCGGTCAATACTTCCAACAAACCGATTTCGTACTTTCCGGCTTTGCCGGTGATCTTTGCGCCGCCGGTAATCGGCACGGCATCGCCCGCCTCGGTCAAGCCAATTTTGCGGCTGAAAAAGAGCAAGGTGGATGGCGGCTCGAAATCGAGATTACGCTCGCCAGCGCGAAACACATCGGCGTTTTCCAGAAAAAATTCTCGCTTCTCCGGAAAGAAAAGATCGAAGCGCGTGAGATTGACCTGCTCCTGGTCGCTCTCTACTTGCGCGAAATCGGTATTGAGCGTCAAATCCGCGGTGAGATTGGCGGTGAGATGAATTTTCGCATCCGCGCCGAAATCGAGCTGGCGCGTGAGCGGATGGCCGGCTTCTTCAAAATCCTTCGTGCCGCCGCTGATGGTGAAGGGCTTGGCTTCAATGGCGCCGCCTTGATGCAAGCCGCGAAAGCCGCCGAGATGGCCGTAGTGCGCCGGCTTGAAATGTCCCCAAAAACCGAGATCGCGCGCCACCGGCGACCAATAACTCTCTTCGCGCTTGCGCACGATGCGCCGCACGAAATTCGCGCCCCAGGTTTGCGCCGAATCGCTGCCGAAGCGCAGCGTTTTAAATGGAATGACCACCTCGACAGTCCAACCCTTGCTGGTGCGTTGTCCGGCTGATTCCCACACGCCATCCCAATCCCAATTTTGATTTTCGCCCTCGTTGCGGATCAGGCCGTCGCGTTGCGCGCCGAGCGCGTTGGTGGCAAAATAAAAAAAGTTGCGATGATCGTGAAACGTGTCGAGATAAATCTCGAAGCTGTCGTTGTTCAGTAATTCGGCGTCGCGCCGCATGACATTGGCGACGACGCGCTCCGGCTCGCGATCTTGCATATCGGCGGCGATATAGAGATTCTTGGCGTCAAAAGCGATGCACACTTCGGTTGGCTCCGAAACCGGCTCGCTGTAATTCGGCTCGCGTTGAATAAAATGCGTCAAACGTTGCGCATCTTGCCAAATCGGATCATCGAGCCGGCCGTCGATTTTGATTTCGGTTTTTGCCGATTGCAGACTGAATTCAACGCGCGGTGGCAGCGCGCCGTTTTGCGCCAAGGCGTTCGTGCAAACCATGATCGTGGCGGCGAGTGAAAGCAGGGTAGAGGTGAAATGCATATTAAAGTTTTTCTCGGCGACACTCGGTGGCTTCGGTGGATTTCGGCGGAAAAGCTTTTCCTCCGATTGGCGCCGAAAACACCGAGTCTCGCCGAATGATTTTTAACTTATTTTGATGTGTCACTTTTTATCACACCCAATATCAAAACAGCCGTCGCAAAAGCTCATTCCAGTGTTTTTCAAAATCTTCGCTCACCGCTTTGGGTAGGCCGTAAGTCGAAATCTGAATATTGGCCTCGCCAAAACCGTGCAGTTTATCCATCCACACCCAAGCTCTCAGAAAGGCCTGCTGCAAATTTTCCACGCGGGCGCAAAAAAAGTTTGGGGGATCGAAATATTGCATCACGGCCTGCAAGGTTTCTCCGGCGCCGATATGAATTTCACAACGTTCGCCTTCACGCAGATGGGGGAGAGCGGGTTTAAGCGAAACACCGTTTTCACTCAGCAAGCGCTGCCATGCTGAGGCGGTAGAAGTCTGCACCGGCAGCGTTACGCGCCCCCAGCCCACATGGCGCGGCTTGCCGTGATGATATTCGAGATAATGGCGCAACGAGCGCAGCTCTTTGAGCCAACCCCAGGAAATGCCGTCGTACTCTTCATCCCACGGCGACCCTTTTCCAAAACCAGAATGCACCACACGCAGCGCGGTTGTTCCGCCGCGGCCTTGAAGAAAATAATCCACTGCCAGTTGCAATGGTTTTCCTTTGCCGGCATCTGCGAGCTTGATGGCGGTGTCAGCTTCCGTTTGTTCGTCTGTTTTTACAATCAGATCGGTTTGCAAATCATAAACCGTGCGCAAGTGCTCATTCGGCTTCCAATCTTCGATGCGGAGATTCCACTCCGTTATTCCAGGCCAGGACAATAATATCTTGCCGCCAACACCTGGTGTGACGCTGGCTTGCTGAGGGAACCAGCGCGTCAATTCTTGGGCATCGGTGAGCGCCTGCCAAACCGCCTCCACCGGCGCTTTGATTTCAATTTCTGTTTCAAATCTTCGGCTGGTGGATTTTGAATCTGGGGCGCTCGGAACTTTTGTTGCATTGAGGCTTTGCAGCAATTGGCGGGTGCGCGTTTCCAAAGCTTCCACTTGATCTGGCGCAATGCCATACGTTGACAATTGAAAATTGACATCGCGGTATCCGAACAGCTCGTCCAAGTGGACTCGAAGCAGAGCATGGTTGAGATTTTCCACCGTTGCGGAAAAATCGTGTGGCGGTTGCAGGGAATGAATGACGCCTGTCAAATCATCGCCGGCGGCAGTGCGGATAGTGTAACGATCCCCAGGCCGCAAGCCATGAAACTGTCCTTCGCCCACCAATCCTTTGGGGCCGAACAGAATTTGCCATGCCTCTTCTCGGGAAATGTCTTTGAGAAATTCCCGCACGAAGGCGGTGCGACGCGGAATTCCACGATGATTTTCCAAATAATGACGCAACGCCCGGAGCTGAAAATCCCATCCCGTATGCGTGCCGTCGTACAGCGCATCCCAATCCGCGTCAAGCGAAAAGCCGGAATGAACGAGCCGCAGCGCCGTCGCGCCGCCACGCGACTCAAGATAAAAGTCTGTTGCCATTCCCCAAGACGGATTAGCGTCGCTCGCTGAATCTTCCTTTTCTGTTTTATCTTGTGACCAGTTCGATTGCACTGGCACGGTACGGACATGACGTGGAGGTTCCCAAATCTCAATGCGGCTGGCGAATTTGAACTCGTTGCGCCACGACATCCACATCGTGCCATCGGGATTTTCACCGGCTTCGAGCGGAAACCACTGAGTAAGTTCTTTGGCATCGGTCAGCGCTTTCCACACCGTTTCAATCGGTGCGTTGATCTCGATTTCTTTTTCAATCGAGCGGGTTGCCGGTTTTTTTTGCGCTGTGCTCATTTTTCTCCTTTCCTGAAGGTTGGCCGTAACTATTCACCGTCCGAACGCTTTTATGTGAGAATGTGATAGTTTTGTACAACAAGCTTGCTCAAATCACCAAGCGTCCGGACGGTTTTCTGCATAGTTACGGTTTGTCATTTTCTTTTTTAGTAATGGCCGGATAAGAGCCGATGATGAATTTATAT
>JBOHQZ010000093.1:0-12735 GCA_050732275.1 bacterium | reverse complement strand
AACGCCCGGCGCTCTTCCCCCCTTCTGACGGTTACCAACCGCCCGAAGATCCGCTCGTCGGCGTCGCGCGTCAAATCAATGTCACCACCAAGCTCAAACAGTATCGTCCCGATCTCACTTTTGTCGGCACCGGCTATACTTATTTGCAAGAATGGCTGCCGCATGTCGCACAATATTTTGTTCGCACGGGGCAAGTTGATTTCGTGGGTTATGGACGCTTGGTTTTGACTTATCCCGATTTTGCTACTGATGTTTTGGCTGGCAAATCATTGCAGCGCAAACGTATTTGCCGCACTTTCAGCGATTGCACCACCGCACCACGCAACGGGTTGATTTCAGGATGTTACCCGCTGGATGAGTATTACAAAGAACGACCCGAAGCAGAAATTTTGGCAAAGGTCAAGAAAAAGGAGTAATAGATTATGCCCAATAAACGTCTATCCGCTGCCCAAATCGCTTTTTTTGAAATGAACGGCTATTTAATCGGCCTGCCGCCGGTATTTGCACCCGAAGAAGTGCGGCAAATGAACGCCGGTTTGGAAGAATTGATGAAACTCTTGCGCCCCGGCGAGGATTCCAAGGAGATTCGCGAATGGCACGAGAGCAGCCGTTTCCTCCTTGACATCTGTATGAACAAAACGATTCTCGACTACGTCGAAGATTTGCTCGGGCCGTTTTATCTGTGGGCTTCCAATTTCTTCATCAAAGAGCCGCATAGTAAATCGACGGTCGGCTGGCATCAAGATGCTTATTACTGGCCGCTCGATCCGCACGAGTCGTTGACCGTGTGGATCGCGATGGATGACGTTGATGAAGAAAACGCGGCGATGCAAGTCATCCCCAGCTCGCACAAGGCCGGTTTGTTGAAACACGCGCGTTCACAAGCAACCGATTCCGTGCTCACGATCGAATGCGAAAAAGGCCAATTCCGCGAAGACAGTGCTGTCTCGCTGATCTTGAAAGCCGGACAAATTTCGATTCATGATGACAATGTCGTACACGGCTCGCCGGCCAATCGTTCCAATCGCCGCCGTGCCGGCTTGACCGCGCGCTATTCGAGCACCAAAGTCAAGTGCGATTTGTCAATCAATCCGCATTTCAAAACCTACTTATGCCGCGGCGTGGATGAATATCGTCACAATCCCGTTGGCGCCGTGCCAGCTCAAATGTATGGACGGCTTGAGCGTAAGCATGTCAGCGTGGAAGAAGCCGGAGAAGAAGCGGAAAAGAAGCTTGGATTGACCAAGTGATTCATGCGAGGTCTAATCATGGAAATTCGACTTGTCACCAATCTATCCGAGGCGGAAAAACGGCTACTCTTTGAATGGAGCCCCAACGTTTTTGGTGACGAGGGTTCAAATTTGCAGTGGCGGCCTAAAGATTGGCATTTCCTGGTGTATGAGAGTGACCAGTTAGTCAGTCACGTCGGCATCGTGAAACATACTGTGACTATTGGCGAACAGCAAGTCACGGTCGGCGGCATTGGTGGTGTCGTCACCGTACCGGCAGCGCAAGGCAAAGGATATGCAAGTATGGCGTTGCAAGAGGCAACCAAATTCATGCGCGAGGAATTGATGGTTGAGTTTGGCATGCTCTTTTGCCTCGCGCGAATGATCCCGTTTTATCAACGGTTCGACTGGCAGGAGGTGCTGGAGCCTGTACTCATTGATCAACCCTCAGATAAAATTTTTTCGCCGCTTGTGGTCATGGTGTTGCCGTGCCGAAGCCAAGAGTGGCCCGCAGGAACAGTTAAGCTTGAGAGCTTGCCGTGGTGAGTGGAAACTCTCAACCTCTCACAACTTCGCCGCTTCTTTTACCCCCTCCAAAACCCGATTCACCTCCTCATACGAATTATAAATATGCCACGAAATCCGCAGCGCATTGACATCAGCCTCTCCCACGCCACGCGTGCGCAGTTTGTATTTCTCTGACAGAAAACTTTGCAGCTTCAGATATTCGATGTTTTTCATTTTGAACGTGATCATGGCGCTGCGTTCGGCTTGATTGAGTGGTGAGAGAATTTCGACATTGGAAATTTCCTTGAGGCCATTTAAAAACGCCGTTGACAGCGCCGCATCGCGCGCCCACACATTTTCCATGCCTATCTTTATAAGAAAGTCAATCCCCGAGCCGAGGCCGATAAACAACGGCGTGCTCACCGTGCCATATTCGTAGCGTTGCGCGGTGGGATGAAAAGTGATCTCGCCGGTTTGCAGATCGTGACTTTTATCCGAATACGCGCCGACCTCCAGCGCTTGAATCACCTCAAGCATGTCTTTGCGAACATAGAGCAAGCCAGTTCCTTTCGGCCCGAGCAGCCATTTGTGCCCGCTGGTCGCATAAGCATCGCAGCCGAGGTCGTGCAAGTTGAAAGTCATCATGCCGGCCGTTTGTGCCCCATCCACGAAGAGCCACACGTTCTTCGCTTTCGCCATAGCCGCAATTTCTTTGATCGGCAAAACTTGCCCCGTCGTTGTCGTGGCGTGTGGCACGCTAATCACACGCGTGCGCTTGGAAATCAGACGTTCGATGCGGTCGAGATTTTCTTGCGCCGACTGCGTGGACGGCTCGAAGAGCTTGAGCACAATGCCATCGCGTTTTTGGCGCGCCAACCACGGCACCGCATTGCCAACGTGTTCGTGCGTCGTCGTGATCACCTCGTCACCGCGTTTCAACGGCAAGCCATTGCAGACGATGTTGATGCCCTCCGTGGCGTTGCGAGTATACGCTATCTCTTCGACATCACAGCCGAGCAGTACCGCAGCTTTCTGTTTGATGCTCAACCAAAGCTGCTCGTTGTGTCCGGTTTCTGAAATGCGTTCAAGCTCATTCATCCGCGAAACCACCGCATCAATCACGACATACGGCGAAGCGCCCAAGCCGCCGGTATTGAGATAAGCGCGCTCGCGCGTCAACGGAAACTGCTCGCGCACCAAAGCCCAGAAGCGCTCGCCGCCGGCGTCATTGCCGTTTCCAACAAAATCGTCGAGGCGGCGCAACTTGGCCAAAGTCTCACCTCGAAAGAGCGGCGCACCGAGCCATGCCGCGAATCCGCCGGCAAAACTATTAATGAATGCGCGTCTTTGCATCGTGGTTCTCCATTTGAATCCAGGTAGTCGCGACCCCTTGTGGGTCGTAGTTGAAACCAATAAATTCTTAGTTTCAAAAAGTGCTCCACAAGGGAGCAGGACTACGACAAGATAATTCGCCCAAACCCTATTTGCAAGCCCTCCTCAAAAAATTTTGTGGCGGCAAAATTGTGCTTGCCATTCTTTCTTCTTCGTTGCATATTTAACTCCGCAAACAAAGCCTTCACGCGCGAGCTCGCTTGTGAAAATGTTCTCTTTAGAAAAGAACGATGTGACCTCATCATGGAGAAACGATGCACTTTCTCGGCCTTCATCTGATCGATTGGCTTATCTTAGCGGGCTATTTCGTGGTCATGATTGGGATCGGCAAATGGGCGAACAAAAAAATTCAAAACACCACTGATTTTTATCAAGGGGGAAGGCGGCTCGGCAAAGTGCTGAACACCTTCTTGAGCTTCGGCAACATCACCAGCGCCGATCAAGCCTCCGGCGTGGCGCGCGAGATTTACCGGCAGGGGCTGCAAGGCCTCTGGTTCCAAAACCTCGTCCTTTTTCACACGCCGTTTCAATGGCTGTTCACGGCCCTCCTCCAGCGCCGCGCGCGCTATATTGCCAACGGCGACATCTATCTCCACCGTTTTGAAAGCCGGTTCCTCGGCGGCCTGTTCACGTTTTGTTTGATCGCCAGCACGGTGTACGGCGGGGCCTTGGGCTTTTTGCTCATGGGCAAAACCCTGCAGGCCATGATGGTGAAACCGGAAAGCGAGTATTCTGCGATTGAACGGCAAAGCGTGCAAGAGTTCAACGAGCTGCAGGATCTGGAAAAAAAATCCGCTTTCGGCGCGTTGGCGCCGGAAGAAAAAAATCGCCTGGGCATTTTGCAGGAAAAAGCCAAGCGCGGCGACATCCAAGCTTATGTCTCTTATTTGAATTTGCCGGCGTTCTACGTTTTTTACGCGGTGATCATCGCAGCTTACACCATCATGGGCGGGCTGCTCGCGATCGCGGTCACCGACGTCATTCAAGGCGTGCTGCTCGTTTTTCTTTCGCTGGCCTTGCTCCCCGTCGGCCTGAAAGCTCTGGGAGGTTTCGCCGGTTTGCACGCGAAAGTGCCGCCGGAATACTTCTCGCTTTTCGGCTCGGATGTCACCAGCGACTACACGTGGTATTATGTGACGGCGTTTGTGATAGTCAATCTCGTCGTTAATGCGCCCAGACAATTCACCATCGGCGGCTCGGCGCGCGATGATGATGCGGCGCGCATCGGCTTCGTCGCCGGCTCGTTTGCGAAACGCTTCATGATGATCGGCTGGGCGTTGACCGGCTTGATCGCCCTCGGCCTTTACGCCGGACGGCTTTCCGATCCGACGAATATCTGGGGCTTGATGACGCGCGAATTGCTGGGCGCCGGATTCGTGGGGCTGATGATCGTAGCGATTTTCTCAGCGAACATGGACCAAGCCAGCTCGCAAAGCCTGGAGTGGAGCGCTGCATTTATCAAAAATGTGCTGCTGCCGATTCGGCCGAATATCAGCGAGAAGAGGCAGGTTTTTATTGGGCGGGCCATCATCATCGGCGGCTTGCTTGGCACGGTTTATTTTTCCATGCAGGTCGGCGATATCTTCGTCGTTTTTCGCTATCTGCTCTCGGTGTTGACCACCATCGGCCCGGCAATGTGGTTGGTGTATTTTTGGCGGCGCCTGACGACCGCCGCGGTTGCAACACAAATGATCCTTTCAGTTCTGATTACCATCGCGCTTCCCAACGTTATTCCGCTCATCAACAACAATCGCGAAAATCCGGCGCTGACGATTCAAACGCAATCTCGCACACAGGTGATGCAATCCAAGGCCATTGAGGCTGACGTCGCCGCCGGCCGCGCGCAATACGTCGGAGAGGCCATCGAGAAAATCAAAACCGCGCCGGCGGCGGGAATTTTTTATGAAACCGTCGTGCGAAAAAATCCTGAAGATCCCAATTCGCCCTGGGTCGGCCAGGGCATGTTCCGGACGCAAGTTTATCTTGTTTCGCTCGCCGGCATCGATTTCACCCAAATGACGAAAGCGCAGGTGGCGACGGCGTCTTTTGTGTTTGACATTATTTTCCCGTTTGTCATATTGTTTGGCGTCAGTCTCGTCACCAAACGCAGCTCGGAAAAAGTGTTGCGCGAATTTTACGCCGCGATTCATACGCCCGTCGTCGCCGATGCGGAGGAAGATACCCGCCGCGTGCAAGCGGCCATCGACGATCCTGACATCGTCGAGCGCGACAAGCTCTTCCCCGGCACCGACTGGGAATTCTGGAAACCGACGAAGGCGGATATTTACGGATTCATTCTGTGCTGGGTGATTATCGGCGTGATCATTTGGCTCTATGGCGCTATCATGCAAATCGGCGCTTGATGAAACCATCTTTTCATCCGCTTGATTAGCTCAATCCGCTTACTAAAAAAGGCTTTTGTATGCTAAGTTAGCAGATTGAGCGGATAGGTTGCTCTGCCTATGCAAATACATGTAGTTGTTCAAAACGAAGCCAGTTCAAAACGGATTACTGAACACTGATGAAACCATCCGACCGACATTTTCAAGAAGCTCTGAAACTCATTCCCTGGGGCACACAAACCAACGCCAAGCGCCCCTATCCGTTTTTTGATGAAACCATGCCCAAATTCATCGAGCGCGGCAAAGGCTGCCGTCTTTGGGATATGGAAGGAAAAGAGTACATCGACTTTCGCCTCAGCCTCGGCCCGGTGACGTTGGGATATTGTTATGATGAAGTCGATGACGCCGTGCGCGCCCAAATGAAAAAGGGCGTGCTCTTCAGCATGGCCAGTCCTATCGAGCTGGAATTGGCGCAGCTTCTGCACGAAGTCGTGCCCAACGCCGAAATGTGCCGCTTCATGAAAACCGGCGAAGACGCCAATCTCTGCAACATCCGCATCGCGCGCGCTTACACCAAACGCGACATGATCATCGTCAGCGGCTATCATGGCTATCCCGACTGGTTTGCCACCGAAGACAGCCCCAACAACGGTGTGCCTGGCATCATCAAAGAATACGTCAAAATCGCGCCATGGGGAAATCTCGAAGCTGCCGAAAAACTCATTCGTCAATACAATGAACAGCTTGCTTGCGTAATTGCCGTTCCGTATGATCTCAACGAAGATACCAGAGGCGATTATATTCGTCATCTGCGTAAGTTAACGAAAGAATACGGCATTTTGTTGGTGCTCGACGAAGTGCTCACCGGCTTTCGATTGGCGCTCGGCGGGGCGCAAGAATATTATAACGTCGATGCTGATTTGGCAAGTTACGCCAAGGCCATGGCGAACGGCTACCCGATTTCAAGCTATCTCGGCAAGCGCCAATACATGGAGCAATTGAACAAGTTCAAAATAACGACGACGTATGCCGGTGAGGCGCTATCGATTGCCGCGGCGATTGCCACGATCAAAATCATGAAACGCGAAAAGGTTCACGAACATATTTGGGCGATGGGCCGGCGCTTGATGGACGGCTTTAATATGATCGCTAAAGAACTCGGCATCGAAGCGCATGCGGCAGGTTTGCCGCCGGCGCCGTTTCTGAAATTCAATACCCCGGATCGTGATTACAATGCCCGTATCGAATATCTATGGTTTCGCGAGCTTTTTCGCGAAGGGATTTTTATCATTCTGCGATGGTTTATTTGCTACTCGCACAAGCAAGCTGATATCGACGACGCCCTGGACAAAGCGCGTGTTGCACTCAAACGCGCGCTTGCGATGGAGCCGAAAGAGCGGGATAATGTGAAACCGTTTTTCTGGTAAAAGTTCGTAGTAGCGCCTTCAGGCGCAAAATGTTTATTTTATCAGAGGCACCCCAAAATAAGAGAGCTTTTAATGACTGCACGTATCTACCTCGACTGCTACGCCATGGTCGGCAAGCGTGGCCCCAAAGATATTGAAACGCCATACGAAACCGAAGTGCTGCTCGACGAAATGGAATGGTGCGGCATTCACGGCGCGTTGGTTGCCCATTGGGTTGGGAAAGAGTACGATCCGATGTACGGCAATCGCAAATTGCTGCACGAGCTTAAAAAGAGTCCGCGGCTCTACGGCGTTTGGGCGGTGATGCCGAGTCACACTGGCGAGATGCCGCCGCCGAAAGACTTGATCAAAGAAATGCGGGACAACGGCATTCGCGCCGCGAAAATGTATCCGCGCACGCAGCATTACTTTTTTAACGAGGACACTTGCGGCGCGCTCTTGTCAGAGCTGGAAAAGCACGAAATTCTCCTGCTCGTCGAGGGTGGATTTACGTATGGTCCCGATCTGCTCGAGCCATCTAACCAGATTGTGCTCGCAGATCTCGATGCCATGCTCACTCGCCATCCGAACTTGCCGGTCGTTTTACAGGGCAGCCGCTGGGACTCGACACGCTATCTCCACACGCTGATGACGAAGCACAAAAATCTCCATCTTGAGTTTTCAGCGAACCAATCCAATCGCGCGATGGAAGTTTATGCAGGTTGGTTTGGCGCGCAGCGCATGCTCTTCGGCACCGGCGCGCTGGACAAATCACCAGGAGCAGCCAAGTCCTTTGTGGATTATTGCACGCTTATTGAGGAAGAAAAGGCCAATATCGCCGGACGCAATCTCGCGCGGCTGCTCAAATTGGATTCTCTTCCCAAGCCATATAATGAGAAAGAAATTGACGACCCCATTCTCTCACTTGCCAAAGCCGGAAAGCCGCTCAACGATATTCTCGTGATCGATGCGCACGCCCATATCTCTCATGACGATGCCGTTGGCACCGGCTTCATGCACCAACCCTTTTCCGATGACAAAAGCATGTTCGAGCGCGCCAAGCTGATGGGCATTGACGCGATGTGCATCAGCTCGTGGATTGGGATTTGGACAGATTACGAAGATGGCAATGAAATCGTGCGCAATGCGATGACGCGCTATCCCAATTTCTATCACGGCTACGCAACGCTGCAGCCGCAGTACGTCAAAAATTGGGAAGCCGATCTGCGCAAAGTTCACGAGCAATACAAAATGCAAGGCATCAAACCATACAATCCGCGCACCAACATTCCTTACAACGACAAATTGTGGGCGCCGTGGTTCGAGTATGGCAATCGCATGAATGCGTATGTGCTTTTGCATCCCTCGCCGAACTTTACCGCCGAGATCAATGAGATCGCGCCGAAGTATCCGAACATGAGCCACATCATCGCGCACTGTGGCAGTTCGTTTGAAACGGCACGACAAGGCATTGACGCTGCGCTGAAATTTCCGAATGTCTTTTTGGAAATCACGCTGACCGCCGTCACCTACCGCGTCATCGAATTTATGGTCAAGCACGTTGGCCCTGATCGGGTGCTCTTCGGCACCGACCAACCGATGCGCGACCCGATTCCACAATTCGGCTGGATGGCGTACTCGCATTGCACGTTTGAAGAGAAGAAAAAGATGTTCGGGTTGAATATGAAAAAAATTATTGAACGGGTGAAATAAAGGAGTTGGTTCTGTACTATAAACATTTCATCCCTAACGGGATTTTGCATGCGAATATTTAGACATTGATACGAAATGCCTGTGAGGCGGAAATGATTGGCCAAACGATTTCTCACTACAAGATTTTAGAAAAGCTCGGCGAAGGCGGCATGGGCGTGGTCTACAAAGCCGAGGACACCAAGCTCAAACGCCTCGTCGCGCTAAAATTTCTTCATGCCAACACACTTGGCGGCGCAGAGGAAAAGAGCCGTTTCCTGCGCGAAGCTCAGGCTGCGGCGGCGCTCAATCATTCCAACATTTGTACCATCCATGACGTCGATGAAGTCGATGGCCAGATGTTCATAGCGATGGAGCACATCGAAGGCCAGAGTTTGCGGGAGAAAATTAAGACTGGGCCGTTGCAGATCGAGGAGGCGATCAAATTTGTCATGCAAGTTGCGGAGGGCCTGCAAGCCGCGCACGAAAAGGGCATCACCCACCGCGACATCAAAAGCGCCAATATCATGATCACCAACAAAAACCAGGCGAAGATCATGGATTTCGGTTTGGCGAAGCTCGCCGCGCAGAAGACGCGACTCACTAAAACCGGCATGACGATTGGCACGGTCGCCTACATGTCGCCAGAACAAGCGCAAGGCATTGACGCGGATCATCGTTCGGACATTTGGTCGCTGGGCGTGGTGCTGTATGAAATGATCACCGGGCAATTGCCGTTCCGAGGCGAGTACGAGCAGGCGATGATGTATTCGATTTTAAATGAAGACCCGCAGCCCATGACGGGTTTACGCACGGGTGTGCCGATGGAGTTGGAGCGCATCGTCAACAAGGCGATGGCCAAAAAAATGGATGAGCGTTACCAGCACGTGGACGAACTGCTCGTTGATCTGAAAACCCTCGGCAGGCGTCTTGAGTTCGGAGGCGCAACAGAACGGGCACAGATAAATAAATCCGCACCTTTTCCCCATGCCAAAGTTAAACCGCAAAGCCTCGCCATCATGATCGGTGGGGCTATTCTCATCGCGGGGATTGTGGCGGCCTTGTTCATGGTGGACGGGAAGCAGAACTCCAATCTTCATCCCAACCGCATCGTGGTGGCCGTATTTGACAACCAGACCGGCGATCCATCACTTGATCCGGTCGGTCGCATGGCGGCGGATTGGATCACGCAAGGTTTGGCGCAGACCGGCTTGGTGGAAATTGTGCCATCTTTGTCCGCCCTGCCCGCCTCGGATGACGCTGGCGCTGCCAGCGGAACTCGTACTGATATTGCTTTTGTCCGCACTTTGGCCAATGCAACCGGCGCGGGAAAGGTCATCTTTGGAACGTACTACCGGCAAGGTGAGAGCATTCAGTTTCAGGCGCAGATCATGGATGCGCAGCACGAGAAGCTGTTAAGCGCCATCACGCCGGTAAGCGGATCATTAAAAAACCCGATGGAAGCGGTAGAACGTTTGCGTCAAAACGTGATGGGCGCAGTTGCCACGTATGTTGATTCTAGACTGCGCAGTGAAGGAGCAATTATCTCCCGCCATCACCCTCCTAATTTTGAGGCTTATCAAGAATTTATCGAAGGGATGCAACTGTTCGTTCGCCGTGAATTTGCCGAGGCTGTTCGCCACTTAGCGCGGGCGTATGCTTTTGATACCACATTCACAAACCCCTTGGGGCGGCGGCCTATGCCTATGGAAATCTAGGCCGTTATGCGCAAGCTGATTCAGTCATCCGTATTTTGAACCGATCACGTGAGCTATTCGCTCCTCGCGAACGCTATTTTATGGATGTGTTGCAGGCGAGATTGCGAGGAGATAATACCGGTGCTCTTTGGGCCGCGCGTCGCGTGGTCGAAATAACCCCTGATTATGAGGTTGGGCTTTACGAGCTTGGAGTTTCTGCTCTACGGGTCAATCGCCCTCAAGAAACGGTCAATGCTCTTGCGCTGTATGATTTTGAGCGAGAACTGAAGGGGTGGGTTGGCTCCTATGACATTTTCACCCAAGCTTGTCATGTATTGGGAAATCATCGGGAAGAGTTTGAGGTGGCGCAACGCGGCTGTCGCAACTATCCGGAGCTCCTCAGCACATTATTTTATGAAACCCGCGCCCTGGCGGCATTAGGGCGAGTGCAGGAAATCAATCAGCGGTTGGAAGAAAGCCTCACGCTGCCGCCGCAACAAGAGTGGACGCCAGGAGAGGTGATGCAACTAACGGCTGCAGAACTACGGGAGCATGATCATCGACAAGCCGCCTTTGATGTCGTTGCGCGCGCCATCAATTGGTACAACAATCGGCCGGCTGAGGAAGCCGCGACTCCGGCGCATCGCTATGCTCTGGCAAGAGCATTGTATCGGACTGAACGTTGGGAAGAAGCGCAAGCCCTCATGGAGAAGTTGGCGGCGGAAGATTCCAGCAATATTGATTATCAAGGCTATCTTGGCGCGATAGCCGCTAGGCGTGGCGAGCCCGACAAGGCGCGCCGGATTGCTGCGCCGTTGCAACAGTTGAAGCGTCCGTATCTCTTCGGACGTCACACTTATTGGTGTGCTTGCATTGCCGCTTTGCTGGGAGAGCGCGAGCAGGCGGTGGCCTTGTTGCGCGAGGCCTTTGCTCAGGGCCAGGCTTACGGCGCCGGAGTTCTCAACGACATGAATTTGGAATCATTGCGGGACTATCCGCCTTTCAAAGAATTGCTGCGGCCAAAGGGTTAGCGCACCGTCGCTTTTCAACTCCGTTAGGAGTGCAATGTTTATAGTATGAACGCCAAATAAATCACGAAAACTCCGTAGGAGTGGCATGTATTTAACCGGCACGAGGTGAAATATGGCAAACACCTATACGCAAATTTATATTCATGTTGTGTTCGCGGTGCAAGGTCGACAAAACCTCATTCCAAAAGAACACAAAGAAGAACTGCACAAATACATAACCGGCATTGTTCAGAACAAGAAACAAAAGCTGATCGCCATCAACAGCATGCCGGATCATATTCATATTTTTATTGGCATGAAACCGAGCATCGCGTTATCCGATTTAGTTCGCGACATCAAAAACAATTCATCGAATTTTATCAATGAGAAGAAATGGATTCGGGGCAAATTTAGTTGGCAAGAAGGATTCGGCGCGTTTTCATACGGGCATTCACAAATCGATGTCGTGGTGAAATATATTCAGAACCAAGAAGAACACCACACGAAGAAGACGTTCAAAGAGGAATATCTGGAGATGCTCAAAAAATTCGACGTGGAATATGATGAGAGATATCTTTTCAAATGGATTGAAGATGAGGGAAGTTGATCTTTTTTACTAAGCGCTGAGAACATTTCACTCCTACGGAGTTTCCATCAGGGGATTGGCGCTTTTCTATAAACATTTCATCCCTACGGGATTTTTGAGCGCGCATCCTTTGAAATAAGGCATGGTGTGAAAATCGGAAAGAAAACATGATCGGCCAAACCATTTCCCACTACAAAATTTTGGAGAAGCTCGGTGAAGGCGGCATGGGCGTGGTGTACAAAGCTCAAGACACCAAGCTCAACCGCACGGTGGCGCTCAAGTTTCTGCCCTTGGAATTCACCTCGGATTCGGATGCCGTCAATCGCTTTATCAATGAAGCCCAGGCGGCCTCGGCTCTCGACCATGCCAATATCTGCACCATTTATGAGATTGACGAGACCGAAGATGGACGGATGTTTATTTGCATGGCGTATTATGATGGGGAAACGCTGAGAAAGAAAGTGGCCAGTGTGCAGTTGTCAGTAAACAGTGCCATCGATATGGCGAAACAAATTGCGGCGGGATTGCAGCGGGCGCACGAAGCCGGCATCGTTCATCGCGACATCAAACCGGAAAACCTCATCATCACGACGCGCGGCGAAGTCAAGATCATCGATTTCGGCATTGCGAAGCTGGCGGGACAAAGCCGGCTGACGAAAACCGGTTCGGCCCTGGGGACGATGATGTACATGTCGCCGGAGCAATTGCAGGGACAAGCCGTCGATCATCGCGGCGACATTTGGGCGCTTCGGGTGGTGTTCTACGAGATGCTCGCGGGACAATCGCCGTTCCGCGGCGAGTACGAAGCGGCGATGGTGTATTCGATTTTAAATGAAGACCCACGGCCCGTGACGGATTTACGCCCTGGTGTGCCGAT
>JBOHQZ010000092.1:0-12767 GCA_050732275.1 bacterium | reverse complement strand
GGCGCCGGGCGAAGCGGCTTTTTACGGTCCGAAAATCGATTTCATCATTCGCGACGTGTTGGGCCGCTCGTGGCAGCTTGGCACGGTGCAAGTCGATTACGTCATGCCGGAGCGCTTTGAGCTGGAGTATACCGGCAGCGACAATCAGAAGCATCGTCCGGTGGTGATTCATCGCGCACCGTTCGGCTCGTTGGAGCGCTTCATCGGGATTTTGATTGAACATTTTGCGGGCGCGTTTCCGGCCTGGCTGGCGCCGGTGCAAGCGGCGATCTTGCCGATTACCGACGCACAGGGCGAATATGCGGCCAAAGTCGAGCGTATGCTCGCGGCAAAAGATATTCGCTGCATGCTCGATGACCGCAACGAGAAAATCGGTTACAAAATTCGCGAAGCAGAAACTAAAAAGATTCCGTACATGCTCGTGGTTGGAGCGAAGGAGGCGGAAAATAACGCTGTTGCCGTCCGCAAACGCCGCGCGGGTGATCTGGGCAGCATGTCACTTGACGCGTTTATAAGCCAAATTGTTGAAGACATTCAGTCGAAGCGCCTGGAGTAAAATTTTGGACTGATGGAGAAAATAGAGTGATGGAATTTTGCAATGGCCCAATAATCCATTAATTCAATAACCCATTACTCCAGTAATCCATCACACCAACAATCCATTAGGTCAATAAAATCGGACTTCGTCCGGAGGAGAATTCGCTCTACGTCAAAGAAAAAATTTGTCAGGATCAATCATCAGATCCGGGTTCCGAAAGTTCGACTTATCGGGGCTGACGGCGAGCAAGTCGGCATCGTGTCGATTCAGGAGGCCATGTCGCGTGCCGAGGCTGCCGGGCTGGATCTCGTCGAGCTTGCGCCGAATGCAGAGCCGCCGGTCTGCCGGGTCATGGACTTCGGCAAATATAAATATGAGCAGAGCAAAAAGGAGAAGGACAGCCGCAAAAAAGCCGCCGTCATTCACGTCAAGGAAATTCGCTTTCGCCCGAAGATCGAAGAGCACGATTTTAACTTCAAGGTTAAGCACGCACGCGAATTTATCGGAGAGGGCGATAAAGTCAAGGTCACAGTAACGTTTCGCGGGCGGGAGATGGTACACCAGGAATTTGGCAAGGCGGTGCTGGATCGGATGGTCGAGCAGCTTTCCGATATTGCCAAGACCGAGCGGTCGCCGCACATGGAAGGCCGCAACCTGGTGGTGTACTTTGTGAAAAAATAACAATGCAGAGAGCGGAGCGCAGAGAGCAATAAACTTTGCTCTAAGCTCTACGCCCTCAGCCCTCTGCTCATACATGAAAGTGAGAGGAATTCAATGCCGAAAATGAAAAGCCACCGCGCATCAAAAAAGCGGTTCAAAATTACTGCCAGCGGCAAGCTGGTACGCCGCCACGCTGGCAAGAGCCATATTTTGACCAAGAAAAACCGCAAGCGCAAGCGCCATTTGCGCCAGAGCGCGCTGGTGCATCCTGGTGATGCCAAGCGTATTATGAATTTGGTCAATGCTTGAGGTTTGCAGTAGCCCCCTTTAGGGGCCGCACGCGATATTCAGTAATCTGTCATTCCGTAGGAAGACAACGCTTGTTCTCGTCAACCCAAAAGATTCTTCCAGAATGACATGTTTTCTCTCGGTGCCGAATATTCGACCAGGAAAAATGGCATTATCATAGAGAGAAAAGTCAACTTTTAAACTATGCCAAGAAAGGTATAAGAAAAATGCCTCGTTCACAAGGTTCTGTTCCATCCCATCGTCGTCGTCGCAAGCTGCTGAATAAAACCAAGGGCCGCTGGGGCGGCAAAGGGAATTTGCTGCGGCCCGCGCGTGAAACTTACGAGAAGGGTCTCACTTACGCTTACAGCGATCGTCGCAAGCGCAAGCGCGATTTTCGCCGCCTGTGGATCACGCGCATTAACGCCGCCGTGCGTTTGGCCGGCTTGACGTATTCGACTTTCATCAATGCGTTGAAGAAAAAGCAGGTCGAGATCGACCGCAAGATGCTGGCCGATTTGGCGGTGCGCGATCCCCAAGCCTTCCAGAGTCTCGTCCAGCTTGCGCAACAATAACCGGTGAGATGACCATGTCTGAAGTGGAGTCTCTCGAAACCGGCATTGCGAAAGTTGATGGTTTATTTGCCGAATTAGGCCACCTGCAAACGCGCTTTGACGAGGCGTTGCGCACCGCGGCCAACGCGGAGGCGCTCGAGCAAGTGCGGCTCACGTTTTTGGTGCGCAAGGGTGAGTTGGCGCAATTCTTCAAGCGCCTCGGCGAGCTTGATTCGTCGGAACGCCCGCGCGTTGGCGAGCGCTTGAATCAGCTTAAAAATGCATTCGAGGCCGCTTTCAATGAAAAGAGCGCGGCGCTGGCCAAGCCCAAAGATGAAGGCGATTTGATCGATTTGACTCTGCCGGGTATTCGCCGGCGCTTGGGCGCGCGCCATCCGTTGTTGCAAGTTCTCGATGAGATTAAAAGCATTTTTGTGAGCATGGGCTTCGCGATCGAGAGCGGCCCCGAGGCCGAGCTTGATTATTATAATTTCGAAGCGCTCAATCTCCCGCCGGACCATCCCAGCCGCGATATGCAAGATACATTTTATCTTGCCATTCCAGGAGTGGAGTCGAACAAATATCTGCTGCGCACGCATACCTCGCCGGTGCAAATTCGCACAATGGAAAAGCACCAGCCGCCGGTGCGCATTATCGCGCCGGGCCGGGTCTTTCGCCGCGATGCGCCCGATGCCACCCACTCGCCGATCTTCCACCAATGCGAAGGCTTATGTGTTGACGAGGGTATTTCGTTCGCAGATTTGAAAGGAACGTTGCTGACCTTCGCCCAAAAGCTTTTTGGGCCGGATATGAAAATTCGTTTTCGTCCGGGCTTTTTTCCGTTTACGGAGCCGAGCGCGGAGTACGATTTCACCTGCACGATCTGTCGCGGCAAGGGCTGCCGGACTTGCAAGAACACCGGTTGGATCGAGATTTCCGGCGCCGGCATGGTGCATCCGGCGGTGTATGGCTTCGTCAATTACGACAGCGAGCGCTACACCGGCTATGCCTGGGGCATGGGCGCCGATCGCCTCGCCATGCTCAAGCTCGGCGTCGAAGATATTCGGATGTTTTTTGATAATGATGTGAGGTTTTTGAGGCAATTTTAACGCCGACAAAAGCATTCACGAAAATTCATTGCCAGATATAGGATCGGCTAATGATCGGATATGATTGGGATGAAAAGAAAGCCAGAGCCAATCTAAAAAATCACAAAGTCAGTTTTGAAGAAGGTGCGACAATTTTTAATGATCTATTCCATGCCACGATACCCGATATCGAGCATTCAATAGACGAAGACCGCTATATCAGCATCGGCATGTCGGTTAAAGGCCGGATGCTGGTTGTCGTGCATACCGAGCGCGGCGAAACGACACGAATCATCAGTTGCCGCAAAGCAACATCAGACGAACGCGAAAAATATGAAAAAGGTAACTACTAAATCTAAATCGGCAAAAATACAAGATGACGATATGCGCCCTGAATACGATTTTAGTGGCGCAATGCGCGGCAAGTTTTACAAACCTCTGCACAAAGGGTATTCAGTAACAATTCATAAAGAAGATGGTTCAACCGTTGTTGAACATTATAAACTGATTGACGGCGCCATTATGCTTCAGCCAGATGTGCGCGCGTATTTTCCCGATTCCGATGCCGTCAATAAAGCCTTGCGTTCTTTAATTAATTTGATGTCACAATTGCCTGCTAAAGCTCCTAAAAAAAAATCGCGTCAGGTAAGTAGTAAAAGAAAAGTTTTGGCGTATCAATAGTTTATTTGAATAAAGCCGCAAGCCCAATGTTCAGCGCTGGTACTTTGACATTTCAGGAATTTATGGCGCGTGAGAAATTGCCGCTGGCCACCATACAAAACGCGGTGTTAGAATTTTTGCGTGACCGCAAGGATGCCGTCGTGTTCGGCGCGCAAGCCGTCAATGCCTACGTCAAAGAGCCGCGCATGACGCAAGACATCGATCTGCTCTCGACGCGCGCGGAAGATTTAGCCGGGGAATTGCAGGAATATTTGCGGCAACAATTCCGCATCGCCGTGCGCGTGCGGGAAATTGGCAAAGGCAAAGGGTATCGTTTATATCAAGTTCAAAAAACCGGCAATCGTCATTTAGTCGACATTCGACCGGTTGCGACTTTGCCACCGACAAAACGCATCTCCAAAGTTCTGGTGGTGACACCGCCGGAGTTGATTGCCAACAAGGTCATTTCTTATCATCAACGTCGCGGCAAGCCGAAGTCCGGCACCGACTGGCGCGATCTGGCGATGCTGTTGTTGACGTTTCCCGAGCTTAAACATAAATCCGGCCCTGTGCTCGAAAGACTGCAAGCCGCTGAAGTTGATCCAGCAATACTGTCTGTTTGGAACGAATTAGTGACGCAAGAAATCACGCCGGCAGATGATGACGAATTTTGAAACTTTGACGCGCGAACCGTTGCCGCTGGCCACCGTCCAAAATGCGGTGATGGAATTTTTGCGTGGCCGCGATGATGCTGTCGTGTTCGGCGCGCAGGCCGTCAATGCCTATGTCAAAAAGCCGCGCGAAGCGGAGGAGATTGATCTGCTCTCGATGCGCACGGCAAAGCTGGCGACGGAACTGCGGGACTATTTGAGCCGGCGTTTTCGCTGCGAGCTGCGCATTAGAAAAATGGGCGAAGGCCATGGGCGGCGCGTGTATCAGGCGCTGAAATCCGGCAATCGTAACTTGGTTTACGTCAGGCCGGTCGAATCATTGCCGTTAGCCAAACGCATCGCAAAAGTCTTGATCATCGCGCCAGAAGAATTGATTGCCAGAAAAGTCATCGCGTATCATCAATGGCGCGGCCAGCCGAAGTCCGACACAGATTGGCGCGACTTGGCAATGTTGTTGCTGACTTTTCCCGAGCTTAAAGAAGAAGATGGCGCAGTTGTCGAACGGTTGCAGGCAGCAGGCGCTGAAGCAACTGTAATGGCTGTTTGGAAAGAATTGGTGACGCAAGAAATAAAGCCAACAAATTAATGAAATTTACCTACAACTGGCTGAAAGAATACGTTGACACCGCGCTCTCGCCGCAGGAAGTCGGCGCCGGCCTGACGATGCTCGGCCTGGAGTTGGAGAGCATGAGCAGCACCGTGCCGAGCCTCGACGGTGTGGTGGTGGGAAAAGTGCTCTTATGCGAGGCGCATCCGAAATCGACTCGTCTCCATGTTTGCCAGGTTAATATCGGCAGGGAGGAGTTGAAAGTCGTCTGCGGCGCGCCCAATGTCGCGGCCGGGCAGCTCGTTGCCGTCGCGCCGCCGGGTACGACTTTGCCGGGCGGATTGAAGATCGAAGCGCGGCCGATTTTGGGAGTTGAATCACACGGCATGATTTGCAGCGAAGCCGAGTTGGGCCTTTCCGATGAAGCCGAAATTATATTGGTTTTAAACGGCGAAGCCAAGCCGGGTAGATTGTTGCGCGAGATCGTCGATCAAGACGTAGTTTTTGAAATCAACGTCACACCCAACCGGCCGGATTGCTTGGGCGTGATCGGCGTTGCCCGCGAAGTTGGCTTGTTGACCGGAACGCCTTTAAAACGGCCTAAAGTAAAACTTAAAGAGAGCGTCACGGCGATTGATAAACTGGCTAAAGTACAACTTAAAGATATTGCCGGTTGTCCCCGCTACGATGCGCGGTTCATTCAAAATATCAAAATTGGCCCCTCGCCAAAATGGTTGGTGCAACGCCTGCGCGCCGTCGGTTCGCGTTCTATTTCCAATATTGTGGATGTGACCAACTATGTGATGTTGGAAACCGGTCAGCCGATTCACGCCTTTGATTTTGAACTGCTCGAGAAATCAAAAATCGTCGTGCAGCGCGCCAAAGCCGGCGAGAAATTTCAAACGCTCGATGAAAAAGAACACACGCTGCAAGCCAGCGATTTGCTGATTTGTGACGGCGAACGTGCCGTCGGGCTCGCCGGCGTTATGGGCGGCTTGAACTCGGAAGTCTCCAGCAATACGCGCCACGTGCTCATTGAGTGCGCTTATTTTGATCCGCTGACCGTTCGCCGCACGGCCAAGCGTTTGGGCATCGCTTCCGAGGCGGCGCGGCGTTTTGAGCGCGGCACTGATCCGAACGGCATTCCTTTTGTGATTAACCGCGCCGTGCAATTGATGCAGGAAGTCGCCGGCGGTGAAATTGCGCGCGGCGTCATTGATGCTTATCCCAAACCCATTACGCCTGCTAAAATCGACTTTCGCCCGAAACGCGCTTATCACGTGTTGGGCATGAAAGTTCCCAACCGCAAAATGGCCGCCATCCTGCAACAGTTGGAGTGCAAAGTGGTTTCCAAGAGCGACACGTGGAAAGTGACGGCGCCGACGTTTCGTCCGGATTTGACGCGCGAGATCGACCTCGTCGAAGAGATCGCGCGCGTGTACGGCTTCAACGAAGTTCCTGCCAAAACTCGTTCCGACATTGCGCTCTCGAACGAGCGCAACCGCGCGGAAGAGGCGCAAGAAAAGCTGCGGCAAGCCATGACCGGCCTCGGCGTGGATGAGGCGATGACATACAGCTTTATCGCGCGCTCACACGCGGAGAAATTTCTCGAAGGCGATCGCCAGGCCTTGGAATTGCTCAATCCGTTGAGCGAGGATCTCGCGGTGCTGCGTCCGTATCTTATTGCGACATTGCTGCATTCTCTCGCTTACAATCTCAATAGAAAAAATTTCGATACGTGGTTGTTTGAAACCGGCGCAGTTTTCTGGCGCGAGCCGAACCAGCCGCTTTGCGAAGCGCGGCATCTTGGCGCGGTTTTTTCCGGAAATGTTGAAGCGCCCTCGTGGGTCGGCGCCAGCCGGCCGTTAGGTGTTTTCGATATTCGCGGCTTTTTGGCGGAGATCGGCCAACGCCTGCGCCTGCCGGAGTTGCAGTTTGTGTCGTTGTCAAAACATGCGTTTTTCCAAAGCGGCTGGCAGGTTGCCTGCAACGGCCAACCGCTCGGCATTGCCGGCGAACTGAAGATTGAGCTACTCAAGGCTTATGATATTGACACGCCAGTTTTTGCTTTCGAATTGAATATCGAGAATTTGCCAAACCTGATTGACTGGCAACGTACCGCGAAAGCGGTGCCGCGTTTTCCCGCCAGCGAAAGAGATATTGCCATCATCGTCGCGAAAGAAGTGCCGGCGGAAAAAGTGGTGGCGGCGATCCGGGCCGTTGGCGGAGATTTTCTGGAAAACGTGCGGCTGTTCGATTTGTACAGCGGCAAGCAAATCCCCGCCGGCAAGAAAAGCCTGGCGTTGGCGTTGACTTTCCGCGCCGCGGATCGTACGTTGCAGGATGAGGAAGTGGATAATTGGCAACGCCGGGTCGTGCAACAGTTGGAGCAGGAGGTCGGCGCGCAATTGCGCGCGTAGTTTTTTTTGAACACGGAAGGCATGGGTTATACTGATTTTCACGGAATAAAAAAATCTTCCAATGGATATGTCTTTGCGGAGCAAAAGTTAGAAAAATTCTAAACTTTTATGCCCCAACGGATAGACGAACCCAACGGATAAAGCTTTTACAGTTGGGTTCATCTATCCGTTGGGAAAACCTTTTTTAAAGTGTGATGCTGCTCAAAGGATCGGTTTTCAGCTTGTCCGAAAATCTGGCGTAGATCTGTCGGCAGCTTTTATCCATTGATTAAAAATCCGTGATCATTTGTCGCCTCCGTGTTGTTCGTGTGTTAATAAATAAGGATAATGACAGCATCATGGATTTGCAAAAACTTGAAGTTTTAGAAAACAAAGTTTCTCAAGCCATCAGCGCCGTTCAAAAGCTGAAGCAAGAGAACCGCGAGCTGCAAACGCAGGTGCAGGCGTTGCAAAAGGAGAATCAGGAAAAAGAGTCACAGCTTGGCGCGCTGCGCGAGGAGATGCAGAAGCTCAAAGACAATGCGCAGGAATCGCATCAGTTCAAAGCGCGGGAAGAGGAGATTCGGAGCAAGGTTGAAAAGATGCTCGCCAAGCTGGAGGAGCTACAACTGCAGTATTAGTAGACGTGAAGTGACCCACGATCGCGAAGGGAATTTTATTCAGTTTTGCCGATAAGGTCTTTTCCAATCGATAGACTATGTCGCCAGAAGGCTCAGCCGCCCTTGCGGGCAAAGTCCTGAAAGTCAATATCTACGGGACGGAGTATCCCATCAAGGGTGAGGTGGATGCCGATTACATCCGCCAAGTCGCCGAATATGTTGACCGCAAAATGCGGGAAGTGGATCAAACCACCGCCGCGAAGTCGTCTTTGAAGGTGGCGATTCTGGCGGCGCTGAACATCGCTGACGAATTGTTCCGCGAGCGCGAGGAAAAGGCCGGCGTGACGCAAAACCTTGAAGCCAAGATCAACCAGCTCTCGAAGCTGATCAACGAGAATCTGAAAGAATAGGCCTCAAGAACTGCGGCTGCCGCCGGCAACGCGACGCTGCCATTCCCGCAGCCAATTCCCTCCGCCGAGTTGCGAAGTGGGCCACCCCCTAAAAATCAAATTGTGCAGGTAATTTTTTTCCCTGCTCATAGCCGGTAAATTTGCGCCGGCAAACGGTATGCTGGCAGGGGAATAAAGACACACCGGCGAGATGGACAAACTCGTAAATATTCTTTGTCCATGCCGTCCGTGTTCATGGAGGAATAATGGCAATCAGCATCGCAATCGGACTCGCGGCAGTCGCCGGCGTTGCTGGTTTTTTTATTGGTTGGTTGCTTCGTCAAAAACTGGCCCGTGACAAGATTGCCCGCGCCGAGAGTGTCGTCGAACAGCTTGTTAGCGACGCGCGGCAAGAGGCGGAGAATTTGAAGAAGGCCAAACAGTTGGAGGTTCAGGAGGAAATTTTCCAAAAACGCCAGGCGCTCGAGGAGGAAGTCAAAAGCCGGCGCAGCGAGATACAGAAAGCCGAAAGCCAGCTTACCAATCGTGAGGTCAATCTCGACCGCAAGGTGGATTTGTTCAATCGCAAGGAGCGCGAGCTGAAGCAGCTCGATCACAGTGTGCATGCCCGCGATCAGGCGCTCAAAATTCGCGAAGAGGAGCTGGCGCGCCTGATCACCGAAGAGAATCGGCGGCTCGAGCAGATTTCCGGACTCACCAACGAAGAAGCCAAGCGCCTTCAGCTCAACAATTATCTCGAAATCGCGCGGCAGGAGGGGGCGCAGACGGCGAAAGAGATTCTCGACAAGGCGCGCGCGCAAGCCCACCAAACCGCCAAGAACATCGTTCTCGAAGCTATCCAACGCACCTCGATCAACCACGTCGCTGAAAGCACGGTCTCGGTCGTCACCTTGCCGAGCGATGACATCAAGGGCCGGATCATCGGCAGGGAGGGGCGCAATATTCGCATGTTCGAAGCGGCGACCGGCATCGAGGTGCTTATTGACGACACGCCGGACATGGTGATGCTCTCCGGCTTTGATCCGATCCGCCGCGAGATCGCCAAGCTCTCGCTCGAAAAGCTCATCGCCGATGGCCGCATTCATCCGGGGAGGATTGAAGAGGTGGTCGAAAAAACCCGCCAGGAGATCACCGAGCGTTTTGTGGAATACGGCGAACAAGCGGCGATTGAAGCGGGCGTACATGGTTTGCACATCGAGCTGATCCGGTTGCTGGGCAAATTGAAGTATCGCACGAGTCACGGCCAGAATTTGCTGCAGCACAGCGTCGAAGTTGCGCTGCTGTCGGGATTGATGGCCGCGGAGCTGGAATTGGACGCGCCTTCGGCCAAACGCGCCGGCTTGTTGCACGAGATCGGTTTGGCGGTTGACAACGAGAGTGAAAGCGGATCGCCGGGCGAGGTGGGCGCGGAGATGGCGAAAAAATTGGGCGAGAACGAACTGGTGCAAAACGCCATGCTATGGGCGCACCATTCCGACAATAACAGCCTGCCCGCGGTGGCGCCGGAGAGTGTGATCGTCGCTGCGGCGAATGAAGTTTCGATCTCGCGTCCGGGCGCGCGCAAAGAAATGCTCGACGGCTATTTCCAGCGCATGCGCCAGCTCGAGGAGATTTGCCGCTCATTTTACGGCGTGATCAAAACCTACGCCCTGCAAGCCGGCCGCGAGCTGCGAGTCATCGTCGAGTACAGTCAGGTCGATGACGCCAAAGCCGAGCAGATCGCGTTGAGCATCGCGCAAAAGATTCACGAGACGGTGCATTATCCGGGGCAGATCAAAGTGACGGTGGTGCGGGAGTATCGGTCGGTTAGTTTTGCGAAGTAGTGGAAAATAATTTTGGTGAGAGATTAGACTTTTAAACAAACGCTTTTACAAGAAATCCTATGGGAAAAGTATCGATTCCTACTTATGATGCCTTGATGAATCCCTTGCTTAAGGCCCTTAAGAGTCTCGGGGGATCAGGAACTATCGAAGAAATTAATGACAAAGTAGCAGAAATCGCACAGTTATCCGATGCCCAACTGGAAGTATTGCATGATCCCAAAAGGGGCGGACAGACTGAAGTTGAATATAGGCTCGCTTGGGCAAGAACATATCTTAGAAGATTTGGCGTTCTTGAAAATTCTGCAAGAGGGATTTGGGCATTAACTTCTAATGGGAGAAAGCTCGATCGTGTAGATGAAAAGGAGGTAATACGAGTCGTACGAGCACAACTGAAAAAGGAGCATAATGATGCCGATGAAGAGTTGGAGGCTCCAACCGCATCAACCACTTGGCGTGATGAACTCTTGGATACTCTGATAAAAATGCAACCATCGGCTTTTGAAAGATTGGTGCAAAGAATGTTGCGGGAATCGGGTTTCATTCAGGTTGAAGTTACGGGGCGAAGCGGAGATGGTGGCATTGATGGAAAAGGGATTATGCGTCTGAGTGGTCTCCTCAGTTTTCATGTAATCTTCCAATGCAAAAAATGGAAAGGGACAGTTAGCGCAGGCGAAGTGAGAGACTTTCGTGGGGCAATGGTTGGACGTGCTGATAAGGGTCTGTTAATCACAACTGGCACTTTTACAAAGGATGCTATCAGAGAAGCTACCCGTGATGGTGCACCCGCGATTGATTTAGTCGATGGTGAGCAATTTTTAGATAAACTTAAAGAGCTTGGATTAGGAGTAAAAACAAAAAAAGTCGAAGTCGAAGAGGTCAAGGTTGACAGCGACTGGTTCACAAGCATATAGCTTGCTTTCGCTTATAGGGTACATTCGTAGAGATACCAAAATTCAAAGGTAGCGGTTGCATAATTCGGAATTTGTGCTAAATTAAATTTTAACTGAACACGAGCATTGAACCGCATATCAAGTGCGTCGAAGTTACTGAAGAGACAATTGAATAATTCGCTATTTCGCAAAGACTTTTGGGGATATGAAAAAACCACTAAGAAACTACGCATTCATTGACAGTCAGAATCTCCATCTTGGCGTACAAGAACAGGGCTGGCAGTTAGACTATCGGCGTTTCAGGACGTATTTGCAGAAAAAGTATGGCGTGGGGAAAGCGTATCTCTTTTTTGGATACCTGAAAAATGAAGAAGGCATGTATCAGGCTTTCAAGAGCTACGGCTATGAGCTCATATTCAAACCGGTCATTCAATCACACCGGCATGATGTAAAAGGCAACATTGATGCCGAGCTGGTTCTGCAAGCCATGATTGATTATCCAGAATACGAGAGGGCGGTGATTATCACAGGGGATGGGGATTTTCACTGTTTGGTGAAATATCTCAAAAATCAGGGCAAGCTCTTGCGGCTTTTAGTGCCGAATCGTAGAAAGTGCTCGGTGTTGTTGCGCGGGAAAACGATTCCCGACGTTCCACTCAGTTTTATCGACGACTTACAGCAGCGTTTGGAGTATAAAAAATAAATGCCCCCGTAGTTAGCAGGGGCATTAAGTCGGGGGGTCTACGTAGGGACGGAACCGCTACGCCTGCCCTACCCGTCGTGATTCATTGATAATATAAACAAAGATTTTAAAAAAGTCAAGTGCGAGTTTAGCGCGTGCAAAAAGCCTCTTTTAGCGGTTGCATAATTCGGAATTTGTGCTAAATTTAAATTTAGTTGAACATGAGCATTGAACCACTTATCAAGAACATCCAAGTTACCGACGAAACAATCACGGCTTTTCTTGTCGATGGCCGTGTGATCAGCGTTCCACTCGCGTGGTCATGGCGCTTGTCAGAGGCAACACCTGAACAACGGAACAACTTTGAGATCATCGGAGGCGGCCAAGGCGTACACTGGCCGGATATCGACGAAGACATTAGCGCCAAAGGCATGTTGTATGGAGTCCCAGCGCATCGACCTACGCAAAAGTTGGCTGCGTGAATTGATACGTTATTCAAAATGAAAAGCTCATGAAGAAGGCAATTGCTGAAACAGCCGCCATTGAAATCGATGATATGCGCCCCGAATATGATTTTACAAAACTGAAGGGAGGGGTTCGAGGCAAATATTGCAAAGCGTATCGTTAAGGGCACACAGTCAAGATTCACAAAGCTGATGGAACAACTAAAGTGCAACATTTCAAACCAGAAAAGAACGAAAATAAATTTTCGGATGACAAAGGCTATTAAAACCCGACGCGGCCCAGATATGCTGAAAGAATACGACTTCAGTAACGGTGTTCGAGGCAAATATGTCAAACGCCTGGCGGCGGGAAGTAATATCGTCGTCTTGTCGCCGGAGGTTGCGGAGGTTTTTCCTGACTCTGGTTCTGTGAACGAAGCGCTACGCGCTTTGGCGAAGATTGTCCGCAAGAGGACAAAGAAGTTAGCGGCTTG
>JBOHQZ010000091.1:0-12943 GCA_050732275.1 bacterium | reverse complement strand
CGAGCATGATCGCCTGCGCCGCGAGCATCACCGCTTTGAGGCCGGAGCCGCAAACTTTGTTGATCGTCATGCAGGTGACCTCAACCGGCAAGCCCGCTTTGATCGCCGCTTGTCGCGCCGGCGCTTGACCGACGCCGGCGGGCAGCACACAGCCCATGATCACTTCGTCAACTTTTTTCGGATCGATACCGGCGCGCCGCACCGCTTCTTTCACGGCAATGGCGCCGAGTTCCGGCGCCGGCAACGAAGCCAGCGCGCCTTGAAACGCGCCGATCGGCGTGCGGCAGGCGCCGGCGATGATGACTTCACGAAATGACGTTGGCATGGTATCACCTTTTGGGTTTTTAAAATACTTATCGTCCAAACTGTTCATTCTACCGAATATTTTATATGAATTATCGGTTTGACTTGAATAGAATGACTCGCGTTGGGAATGAACGACACCGTTCTTTCTCCAGTCGGCAATTGTTGCAATCCGATCTCTTCTTCATGTGGGGATTTGGTCGGGTAAAACCCCTTTAAACCAGGATCAGCCTCAGGAACCAACGCTGTAAAAGAAATCTGATATTTCTCCGCACCAACAGGAAGTGGAAATCTTTCTTGCGGGGCTTGCTCGCCGTTGCCTGTCCAAATCTGAGTTGAGGGATACGAAAAATTGTTGCCATTCACCGTCACGACCAATCGGGTCGCGCCGATGTAATTCACGTCCTCAATGGCCAACCAATGTTGCTTGATTTCCGGCCTGTTTTTGGCTTTGCCGGCATCGCCGAAAAAATAGCCCAGCGACCCGCCGGCAACCGTGATCAACGCGACAACGATCGCCTGGAATGCGGTTATTTTTGCAGCTTGTACCTGAGAATCTTTTTGTTTTTTTTCCATGTCACTATCGAAATTGGCGTTCAATATTCTCTTACAAAACGACTTGCTCCACCTTCCAATTGCCTTCAACTTGCTGCAAATATCCGGCTTTAATGCGCGGCGCGTGCTCGAAGATGAGCAGCCACTGCTCCTCAAAAGCTTGCTGCAAAATTCTTGGCTTGGTCTCCATTGTTAATTTGGGATAGAGATCGTAGCCCATCACATACGGCGTCTTGAGGTGCGAAGTCGTCGGCACCAAATCCGCCAGAAAAGCCGCGGTTTTGCCGGCGCTATTAATTTTGACGATGGTATGATAAAGCGTGTGTCCTGGCGCAAGAAAACTCTCGATGCCGGGTAACACCTCGGTCGTACCGTCGAGAAATTGAAGCTGGCCGCTCTTTTCTAGCGGCTCCCAATTCCATTTCAGATAACTGGCGCGGCTGCGATCGTCCGGATTTCTGGCAACTCCGTATTCGCCGCGTTGCGCGAAATAAATGGCATTCGGAAATGTCGCCACAATTTCTCCAGCAGCGTTGCGGCGCGTGTTCCAGCCGATGTGATCGAAATGCATGTGGGACATGATCACATGGGTGATGTCTTCGGGCTGCAATTGCAAATCGGCAAGCCGATCGAGCAAAGTCTTCTCGCGCTGCACGCCGAACATCGTGCCGAACTTTTCATCAAATTTGTCGCCGACGCCGGTATCAATGAGAATTTTTTCTGTGCCGCGAATCACCAGCAGACAGTTCAACCCCATGAGAATGCGATTTTTCTCATCGGGCGGATCGGTGCGTTCCCACAGCACGCGCGGCACCACGCCGAACATGGCGCCGCCGTCGAGGCGGAAAAGACCGTCGGAAACAACAAAGATGTCGAGATTACCGAATTTCATTTATCTAAAAACTCCGTGGTCCTTTGGCTAATAACCTCACAATATGACTCTATCATTTTATAACCCTTTGTCTTCAAAAACAAAATCTCGAACAGAACTAAATATTTCTGAAGAAATTTTTTCTTTGGGAAAATGAATGGCTAAGAACAAATACGCGGATTTTGCGGCTGCTCTCATAAAAAGACGGCCACCTATTGTATTTTCGTACTCACTCAATCCTATGGGAATTGACTCAGAAATAGTTTCTATCGGTTTGGCAAATTGACCATACTTTTTTCTAATCCCATCGAGGATTTCGTTCAATTCATCCTTTGATCGAGCCTTTACTTCTGGAATTGGGAGAGCATTCTGACCAAAATGAATTTTAACCTCGGGTCGTGTTCGTCGCCCCTTTCGCGAATCAATATCAAACTCAATACCAGTGTCCACTTGCTTAACTCTGAACGGCCTGTTCTCGTTTCTTGTACGTTTTACATTTAGAAGCGTGGCGATCTCTTGAAAAGCTTTTGCCAATTCAGCATCGATTGCGTGGATTTTTTTATGACATTCATCACAAAGCGGGGCTTTTAATTTACCACCGATTGCTTGAGGAATTATATGATCCTCAGTTACTGGCCGTGTTTGAATACAACCGCAGCAATACCCTTCTCTCAAATTTTGCGTTTCTTGCTCCATATTGTTGCATCCATCTTTTTGAAGTTGTCTAATACACAATCTCCTTAAGCACCTCTCTCGAAATCACCAATCTCTGCACCCCGCTTGTGCCTTTGCCGATCTCGGCGAGCTTGGCGTCGCACCAGTAGCGCTCGACGGGGTAATCCATGGCGTAACCACCGAAAATTTGGAAGCCTTTGTTGCAGGCGCGTGCTCACGTCAATCTTGATAAACTTCGGTATACGCTTTCACCTCTTCCGGAGTGTAAATAAGAAAGCCTAATACCTGTTGTCGTTCTTCGGAGGAAAGACGGGAGCGAAGCAGTTTCCACACTGCGCCCTGCCGTGCTTCATGATCCATATCCAAAAACTTTTCCGATACAATAAATCCTGAAATTCGTTCGTCCGGTTCATGATCATAACGAATCTCTGCATCAGCGAATTGTGCCCTGATGACGTCGATTATTTTTTGTTCAAGTTGATCCATTGTTGACCTCCTAATTGAACGAGATATCTGGCAGCTTCGTAGAGTTTTTTGCTGTTATACTTCAAAAAGTCGCCCTTGATTCCACGTTGTTGGCCAGCTATTCTCAAAAATGAACTTGCTTCTTTTATGGAAGCGAAACGAAATGAATTTCGCCAGCGTAAGTTGATTTGGCTCATTAAAGCAAAACTTTTTTCATAAATTGATTCACGTCGCGCGTTCGCCAATGCTGTTTTTTTCCAAAGTTGCCAGAGATCGTGCCGCTCATCGAAGCTTGGGTCGTTGAGCAGGCGAAAGGCCCGCAATAAACATTCAACCGCCAAGCCGGAGGCATACATGGCGAAGGCATAATGTCCTTCTGTATGCAAAAGATCGGCATCATCAATTCGTTCTAATGCAGCACGATAATAAGTTTTTGCGCTTGATTGCATAATAAAAACGGCCTCTCGATATTTAAAGTTCCTTCAACACCTCTCGCGAAATCACCAACCTCTGCACCTCGCTCGTGCCTTCGCCAATCTCGGTGAGCTTCGCGTCGCGCCAGTAGCGCTCGACGGGATAATCCATGATATAGCCATAGCCGCCGTAAATTTGGATGGCTTTGTTGCACGCGCGCATCGCCATCTCGCTGGCGAAGAGCTTGGCCATGGCTGCTTCTTTGAGGTAGGGCTTGCCGTCGTCTTTCAAACGCGCCGCGTGGTGTACCATCAAGCGCGCGCCGTGGATTTCCGTCGCCATATCCGCAATGTACCAACGAATGGCCTGAAACTCCGCAATCGCTTGTCCGAAAGCTTTGCGCTCTTTGGCATACGAGGTGGATTTCTCCATCGCCGCTTGCGCCAATCCGATGGCCATTGCGCCGATGCCGATGCGGCCGCCGTCAAGCGTTTTCAATGCGATTTTGAAGCCTCCATTTTCTTTGCCCAATAGATTCGCCGCCGGCACGCGGCATTGGTCGAACGAGATCTGCCGTGTGTCGGAAGCGCGGAGGCCGAGCTTGTTCTCTTTCTTGCCGATGATCACGCCGGGAAAATCGCGCTCGACGATAAAAGCGCTGATGCCCTTTGTGCCCGCTTCCGGATTGGTTTTAGCGAAGACGACGTAAGTGCCGGCATAGCCGCCATTGGTGACATACATCTTGCTGCCGTTGAGCACATAAAAATCGCCGTCGCGCTTTGCTGTGGTTGAAAGCGAGCCGGAGTCCGAACCGCTGTGCGGTTCGGTGAGACAGAACGAGCCGAATTTTTTGCCGGCGAGCAAATCGGGCAAATACTTTTTCTTTTGTGCTTCCGTGCCGAACGTCGCTATCGGCCCGCAGCAAAGCGAACAGTGCGCTGCCACCGAAAGCACGGTGGAACCGCACGCTTTGGCGACCTCTTCGATCATCAACGCAAACGCTAGCGTGTCCATTTCGGAGCCGCCGTATTCCGCTGAAAAACCGATACCAAGAAATCCCAGGCCGCCCATTTTGCGAAGATTGTCGGCGGGAAAAGCCATCGTTACATCAATTTCAGCCGCGATCGGCTCGATTTCTTTTTGGGCAAACTCGCGCACGGTGGCGCGCAGCATGATCTGTTCTTCGGTCAGGTACATGGGCAACGAGTCCTTTTTGTAAGCTGCTTTTCATGTCAGATTAAATAACTTGCAACAAAATGGAACCGCAACGAAAAAACTTTAATATCCTGATTTTCATCACTATTGCTCGGAAATTCGCAGCAATCAATTGAGAAATAAAAATACGGATTAAAATTTACAAAATCTCTTTTGTTGCAGTTCTCTTTTTGTTGCGAAAATCTTAAAAATGTCTTTATTCACCCTTAAAATTCGGTTGCCGTTTTTGTATAAACGCCGCCAAAGCTTCGCGGCGATCCTTGGTTGGAATCACGCGGCGATAGCATTCGAATTCTATTTCCAACGCCCGTGACAATGGCTCGTCCATTCCCCGCAGCATCGCTTCTTTGGAGGCTTGCACCGCGATCGGCCCGTTGGCGGCAATCAGCTTGGCGTAATAAAACGCCGCATCGGCCAATTCAGTTTCAGGCACAACCCGATTGGCAACGCCGTGGGCCAAACACTCATTTGCCTCAAACATCCGCGCAGTGGCAATCCATTCCAACGCGCGCGCATAGCCGATGAGCCGCGTCAATCGTTGCGTGCCGCCGGCGCCGGGAATGATGGCGAGCGCGGTTTCGCGCAATCCCATTTTGGCGGTGTCAGCCAACACCCGTAGATCTGCAGCCAACGCCAATTCCATACCGCCGCCCGCCGCTGTTCCCTGCACTGCCGCAATCACCGGCACTTTAATATTAGCAACTGTTTGAATGGCATCGCGAATACCCTGCACCACTTTTTCGACCTCGGCATCGGGAACCTCTTGCCGTTCTTTGAGATCGGCGCCGGCGCAAAAATGCTTGCCTTCCGCATTCAAGATGAGCGCGCGCAACTCGCGGCGCTCGGCATCTCGATTTGCAATATGCGCGGCCGCGAAAATTTCGCCGACAAGCTGACGATTTAACGCGTTCACCGGCGGGCGATTGAGCGTCAGCCTGCCGATAAAATTTTCTAAACGATAACGAACAAATTGAAATTCAGCCACTATTCTCCTCACACAGAATTGAACGTAAACGCGGGGCGTAAAACATAAAGCGACACTTAAAATTTTACGTTTTACGCATTATTCCTGACCTCAAACTCATCCGGCACTTCAATCTCCATCTGCAATAACCCCAACCCGTGCGTTTTGCCCTGCGCATCGGTTTTCAAGCTTTCGGAACCGCCGCCGCCCAATGAGTCGTGTAAAATAAAATTGAGCGCCAATAGATTAGGCACTTCGTAGCGCTCGACCGCGCCTTGGCAGATAGCACGAAAATGCCGTTTGACAAGCTCAGGCGTCAGATATTTTTTCAGCCATTCATAACTTTCCCGGCTGTAGGCGACGATACCCACATTGCTCGCGTCGCCTTTGTCGCCGCTGCGGGCGTGGGCGATTTCGGAGAGCCGTGTCTTTTTCATATCAGCACAAGCCAATTGGGGTTATTGGATTGTTGGGGAGATGGATCGTTGGATTGATGGAGTATGAGGTATTGCACGACTTCATAAATACAATAATCCAAAACTCCAACAATCCATCACTCTAATACTCCATTACGATTGCTTCTTCTCCAATGAATGCAGTGAATCCAAGCCTTCCGGCATCGGCAGCACCCATTTGATGGGTTGCACAGCGCCGTCCTTACGAACGGTGCGCTCCACGTATTTGCACTTCAGCACCGAATGCTCCACCCAAACGTCATCTTCGATGATCGAGCCAAAAATATAACTGGTGCCCTTGATCAGCACTTTATTGCCGATTCTGGTCGGAAACTCATCCGCGCCAGTCATGTTCACGCTGGATTCGATGCGGCAATTCTCACCGATGGTGAGATTGCCTTTGACGATGTCACCTTGCAAGATTTCCGAATTGCGGCCGATATGCAGCGTCTGGTGCGGATACGTGCTCAAGCTGACGTTCTCGTGAATCTTCACATTCTCGCCAAGCACGACGTTGCCCTCGAGCACAGCGCGGCTTTTGATGACGACGCCCTTGTCGAGTTCTACGTTGGCGCCAAGATGTACGCCTTTGCCGATTTCGATATCAAGCGGGGCGCTGGTTTTGTCCAATTCCAAAATCTGCTCGATGACTTCGTCGGCGATAAAGAAGTCGTCTTTATCCTCGATCAGGATGAGGTCTTTCAAGCGGTCGTAAGCCTTCTCCCTCGCAATCTTTTCCATCTCCTTCAGCACGCTCTTGTTGTTGAAGCCGAGCACCGTGCTGGGATCTTTAGCGCGTGAGGCGCGCACCGTTAAGCTATTCTTGTTGAAGATCGCAATCAAGTCCGTGACGTAAAGCTCGCCCTGCGTATTGTCCGGCTGCAGCGTTTCGATATATCGCATCAACGGGGCGGCACTGAAGGCATAGACACCGGTGTTGAACTCGCGCAGATTCAACAACTCGTCGCGAGTGAAACTGTAAGCTCGGCGGTTGTATTGCGCGCGATACGGCTTGTCGGGCGACATGGCGAGAATATCGCGATGTTCGCGAATCTCGATCACCTTGCCGGCGTCATCGCCTGCCGGCCTTCCATCGACGTCGCGCTCCGGCACGCGAATGATACGGCCATAATAATTTTGCGCCGGATTGCCCTGGTATTCGGCGGTGAGCACGATCATGTCACAAGGGTGTCTCTCGAAATCTTCGCGCAGATCGCGCACCGCCTCGCGATTCAACAATCCCATATCGCCGGGAAAAACGTAAACCGCGCCGGTGTAATTTGGGTTCGGCAATGCCTGCAACCCCACACGTACCGCATCGCCGGTGCCGCTTTGCTCGCCTTGATAAACGAAAACGCGCTGGTCGGCTTTGCCGATTGCTTGCGCCACGTCTACCGCTTTGATGCCGACCACGATGATCAGATTGGCAGCGCCCAAGCCGTCTCGCGCGGCATTGGCGACTCTCGTCACTGTCGGCACGCCCCAAATGTTGTGCAGCATTTTGGACTTTTCCGAGCGGATGCGCTTGCCATGTCCGGCGGCCAAAATCATGGCGATGGCCGGCTCGCTTTCATTGATTTTTGAAGATAATGCTTCGAGTTGTGAGATGGTCTCACGAGTACGTTCTGCCATAAAAAGAGCCTCTTCGCTAAGTTGTGAGTTCAGAGAAGTTGATGAGGTTCCGGTCTTTTTAAAATTTAGCCACTTCAACATGCGGCACAATTTTGTCTTTGCCGACCAATGCCGGCCAATACGAAATGATTTCCGTCGCCTTCGGCCGGCCGCCGGCAAATCCGGTCACACCGGGCGGGCTGCTCGTCACCAAAGGCACGATCTCCATGCCGAAGCGATTGACTTTCGCCTTGTCTTTGTCTTTAACGCCGACCCGCAAAACGATTTCCGGCGGATCGGCCGTGGGCACGATGCCTTCGTGGCAAACACCGGCGCCGAGATATTCAACGCAACGGTTCTCTTCTGGAAAAGTGACGCCGTCGATCGCGAGCCGTTGCCAAATAATATCGGCACACAGACGCGCTTTGTCAAGCGCATTCGGCCCCGAGATGGTGAGCTGGCCAATGGCTTTGTAGCCGCCCTCGTAGCTGATACTGACTTTGAGAAATTTTGTCGGCGCGCTGCCTTTGATGGCATTGACGCGCACGCGATTCACGCCAGCCTGCTCCAAATGAATCGAAGTGAAATCGGCGATCACATCGGGCGTGATGTAATTGCGCGGGTCGCCCATTTCGTAAACAAGCTGCGAGGCCACCGTATCGACGCTGACTTTGCCGCCGGTGCCCTCGTGCTTGGTGATGAAAAATTCGCCGCTCTGATAAGCTTCGATAACGGGATAGCCGATGCGCGCAAAATTTTCGATCTCACGCCAGTTGGTGTAATTCGCGCCGGTGCATTGCGCGCCGCATTCCACGATGTGGCCGGCTACGGTTCCGGCAGCGAGCTTGTCAAGATCATCCGGCTTCCAACCGAACTCGTGAATCATCGGGCCGAGCACGAGAGAGGGATCGGTGACGCGGCCGCAGATGACAATATCCGCGCCGCGATCGAGCGCTTCCGCCACTGGAAACGCGCCAAGATAAGCATTGGCGGAAGTGATCTTGCCATCAACTGCCGAGAGCGGACGGCTATCGTCGAGATTTTTTAAACTTTCACCCTGTTGCTGCAACTCGGCGAGTCGTGATAAGACATCATCGCCTGTTACCGTTGCGACTTTGATGCCGGAAAGCCTAAGTTTTTTGATGACCTCACCGGTCGCGCGCATGCAAGCCGCAGAATTTACTCCGCCCGCGCTGGCAATAATTTTAATACCCTTCTCTTTACACGTTGGCAAAATACGCGAGAGCATCTCGATGAAATCTGTGGCGTAACCGGCTTCAGGGTTGCGGCTCTTGAGCTTTTGCATGATGCTCATCGTCACCTCGGCCAGGTAGTCGAGCGTGAGATAGTGCAGCGGGCCTTCGCGCACCAGCCGCACCGGGCCGAGAATCGAATCACCCCAAAATCCCTGGCCGTTGGCGATGAGGAGAGGAGAGCGGTTGCTCATTATTTTGTTTCTTCAGGTTGATCGGTTGTCAATTTCTTGCGAGTAAAAGCGAGAATATCGCGCGCTTGATCGAATGCAATTTTAGCTTCTTCAAGTGGATACCAAACTGGAACACCGGGTGGATACTTGGCGTCGATATAATAACGATATGAATTCTCTGCACTAGCACGGAATTCTTCAAAGCTTTTATCAACAGCAATACAAAGTTCGGGCAGCTCAATTAGTTCATGGATCTTTTTCAATGCATTTGTTTTGGCAATAATAAATGCCTTGAAGCATTTTTCAGCGACTTGATGGCAATGATAGCAAACCGTGTCGGTTGGCGGCTCTTCGAAGTAAGCCAAAATTGCTTCGGCGGCAAGCAGGTCGTTATGTGCTTTATCCAACCAATCTTTAAAGTACATGCTGTCTGGCATAGAGCAAACGTCCTTCTTCTAAGATATCGCGAATGAATAGATTGCCTCGTTTCAAGCAATTTGCCACTTCCTCAGGCGTGTAAACGAGCAAATCCATGGGACAACGCAAATCTTGCAATGACCTGTGGATTTGCAGCGCCCGAATATCCGGACGCGCCACATCCGAATCCATGCTAATTAGCAAATCCAGATCGCTGTCGCGCTTTGGCTTGCCCCAAGCCAACGAGCCGAAAAGAATGATCTTGTGCGGATGGCATTCCCGCACAATCCTTTCGGTCACTTGCTGGATCAAGGCGTTGGAAATTCCGAAGGTGTTTTGTTCGACAGTGGTCATCTCAATTATTCTTGCTCTGTTGAAAGCGTATCAAGAAATTTCACGAAGCTTTTTAAGTCGCACGCGAATAGCTTCTGGGCGGACGGCCATATTCACCTCGTTTCACTTCATTCCGAATAACTTCCCATTCGATTTTACGGCGCGGCGCCTCGTCGTGATATCTTCGCAGTGTCTCAAAAATAAAATCGGCTTTTGCGCATCAGCTTTTGAAAAAATCAATCTGCCGTGGGCCAAAATCTCGAAAGTTAAATCCAGCGGCGCATCTTGCAGCGGCACGACATCCACCTCGTCGCGCCGCAACGTCCTTCCGAGTATCGACATGAGTTGCAGGCGGCGTTTGAAACGTGAGGGTGAATCGCCAGCGGGATGGAAATAAACCGCCACATCCACATCACTCAGCGGCCCGCTGCGGCCTTTGGCGACACTGCCGAAGAGATAGGCGAAAGTAATGTCGGGTTCGGATTTGAGGGCGCGAGATAATTTCTGCAGAAGTTCTTGCATAGCGATTTCATTGCATTGATGCATCCAGCCATTCTTGCTCGGTTAATCCGGATTGACGTATCATTGAGGCAAGTGTTTTCGGCGCAAAGCGTTTTTGGTTTTTGATAACTGCCACCGTACGTTTTCTTTCTCGCACGAATCCCACAAATTGCTGATGGCTTCCTGCGGTACGGTCTGGAGCAAATCCGTAAAAACGAAGAATGCGTTCCACCTCTCGCGCGGTGAGCTTTTGCAGCTCACGGCGCATAAATAATCTCGCGCAAGTTAATCGAACTGCGCCGTTTCAAAGATCGGCGAAAATTCTCATTCACTCTGCGCGTCATCGCTTGAAAGTATTTCATCCATTCTTCGACTGGCGCAGGACGTGGGATGAATTCTTTTTCATCACCCAACGCATAAACACTTTCAAGAAAAAGCTCAATAGCTTCGACAATATTCTTTTTGGCTTCGGCTACCGTGCGCCCTTGCGAAGCCACATCCAATTCCAAACATAAAGCAGAATAGAGCCGATCTTCTTTTTCGATCAAGATGTGCAGATCGAGCGGCTCTGCTTTTCCATTCTTTTTCATATTTCAAGCAAGAAAATTTGCTTTTTTCTTTTTGCCTTTTGCTCTTTGCCAGTCGGGCCGACTGGGCTACATCCTCATCACCCCCGTCTTAAACTCCGGCAGCTCCGAATTGTTCGCTGCCATTTCCAAACCGGCGATCAGCGTTTGGCGGGTGCCGCGTGGGTCGAGAATGCCGTCGACCATCAAGCGGGCGGCGGTGAAATATGGCGAGGCCTCGGCATTGTATTTGTCGACCAATTTTTTGCGAAACATTTTGCGTTCGTCGTCGGACAAATCTTTTTTGGTGAGCAGCACCGTGTCGGCGGCGATGCCACCGTCCATCACCGCGATTTTCGCCGTCGGCCAGGCAAAAATCAAGCGCGGATCATACGCCTTGCCACACATGGCGTAATTGCCGGCGCCAAAACTATTGCGGATGACGACAGAAAATTTCGGCACGACGGAGTTGGCTTGCACGTTGACGAACTGCGCGCCGTCTTGAATAATGCCGCCGGTTTCAGCTTGCTTGCCGACCATGAAACCGGTAACATCGTGCAAAAAGATCAGCGGAATCTTGCGTTCGTTGCAGAGCATGATGAAATGCGAGGCTTTGTTGGCGGAGTCGGAATAGATCACGTTGCCCATTTGCATCTGCGGCGGCTGCGGCCGGCCGAGATGATCCGGCGGCATCTGCCGCTTCACGGCCATACCTTGATTCGCCACGATCCCCACCGCAAATCCCCCGAGTCGCGCAAAGCCCGTGACAATCGTTTTGCCAAATTCCGGTTTGTACTCCTCGAAACGGCTGCCATCTACGAGACGAGCCAAAATCTCACGTATGTCGTACGTGCCAGAAGCATTATTGGGAAGAATACCGAGCAATTCATCGGGATCGTACTGCGGCTCTTCATAAGCAATGCGATCAAACGGCGCGGGAGTATTGGCGCCGAGCATGGACATCTGGTTGCGAATAAATTCAAACGCTTCATCTTCGGTATCAAAGCGATAGTCGGCGACTCCCGAAATGGCATTGTGCATTTCCGCTCCGCCAAGCGTTTCCATCTCCACTTCCTGGCCGACCGCGGCCTTCACCAAAAACGGGCCGGCGAGAAACATGCTCGAATGCTCGGTGATCATCGCAAGATCGCTGGACATGCCGGGCAGATACGCGCCGCCTGCAACGCTAAATCCGAAGACGACGGAAATTTGTGGAATGCCCATCGCTGCCATTTTCGCGTTGTTGCGAAAAATGCGGCCAAAATGATCGCGATCCGGAAAAATCTCCGCCTGCCGCTCGAGATTGACGCCGGCGGAATCCACCATATAAATGATAGGCAACCGGTTTTCCATCGCAATCTCCTGCGCGCGCAGGTTCTTTTTGCAGGTAATCTCCACCCAGGCCCCGCTTTTTACCAGCGGGTCGTTGGCGACAATGACGGCGAGTTTGCCGGCGACGCGGCCGATTTGCACGATCGTACCCGCCGAGGGATAGCCGCCGGCAATGTCTTGATACATATCCCACGCTGCGAAGAGCCCGATTTCAACCGGCGTTTGACCAGCATCGAGCACGCGCAGAATTTTCTCGCGCGCGGGGTATTTGCCGCGTTTTTGCAATTTCGCGACGGCCTCGGCGGGCTGCTCAACCACCTGTTTGCGGCGGATATTCAATTCACTGAGCAATTGCAGCATGTAGCTGCGGCGCTGCTTGGATGTTTCGGATTTGGGGTCTAACTTCGACTCGAAAACCTTCATGCAGGCTCTCTATTCATCGAATATCTTTGATACGCAGTTGCAGCGTCGTTCTTCCCTGATAGGTGTTCTCTTCGAGCAAGTAAGCCAAATCGACTTCGCCGTTGCCGTTGCTCAGACGCGGCAGCTTGTCGCCGAGATTGAAGCCGATGCAATCCAGCCGCTTGTTGTCTTGCACGGCCTGAAAGCGCAAGTGGTTGCTGCCGACGATTTGAGGCGTGCCGGAGATACGCACGCCACGGCTGACAAAAACCGGACGCATGTTCTGCGGGCCAAACGGCGACAGCGCTTTGAGAAAGTTGACCAAGCGCGGTTCGATCTCCGCAAAACGAATTTCGCCGTCGATGCGCAATTTCGGCACGAGCATTTCGCGCGTGAGCGTGCGGCCGGCCACTTCCTGCAAACGTCGGCGCAGCGCCG
>JBOHQZ010000090.1:0-12981 GCA_050732275.1 bacterium | reverse complement strand
TGCTTCGCCGTTTCTTTATCGTTTCAACAATCAGGAATTTCTCATCACGCACGGCGCCGATTACGTCGTTGCTCACGATCTCAAAGACGGCCGCGAGATTTGGCGCTGCGGCGGCTTGAATCCTCCGGGCAATTACAATCTTTATTTTCGATTTGTCGCTTCACCGGTGGCCAGTCCCGGACTCGTGGTTGTTCCCTCCGCCAAAAACGGCCCGGTGCTCGGCATCAATCCCAAAGGCGCGAAGGGCGATCTTACCAGCTCAACGGCCAACTATCATTGGAAGATGACGGATAGCACGCCGGATGTGCCTTCGCCGCTGATTTACAATGGCTTGGTCTATCTTTGCCGTGAAAACGGTGTGCTGATCTGTCTCGATGCTAAAACCGGCAAACAGCTATATATGGAAAGAACCCACAACCAGCGCCATCGCGCCTCGCCGGTTTACGCCGATGGGAAAATTTATCTAACCGCTGCCGACGGTTTAGTGACGGTGGTCAAGGCGGGAAAGCAATTCGAAATCATCGCTCAGAACACCATGGAAGAACGCCTCTCGGCTTCGCCGGCGATTTCGAGAGGGATGCTTTATCTGCGCAGTTACAACGCGCTTTATGCCATCGGGGGAAAATGATCTGTCTGTAAAAATCTGAAAATTCTCAACGCTTCATTGACCGGTCGCTAAACTTTAGTGAATTGCGACAAACAAAGAGCTGAGCGACCGGTCAATATCTCTCCTTTAATTTGCTCGTTAATGATTCAAGCAACCGGTCAATAATTCCCACCAACGCGCGATCCAATAATTTTTAAATTTCTCTTGACAAGAGCGGAGCATTTTCGTATCTTAAAGTCGGACTAAAACAGTCGGATTTAAGAACAAAACGTATGCTGAGATTATCTCGTAAGGCCGAGTACGGCATTATCGCTCTGAAGTACATGTTAGGCCGCCCGGCAGGCCAAACGTGCAGTGCCCGCGAAATTGCGGAGCGCTACAATATTCCGGTCGAGTTGATGGCCAAAGTGCTGCAAAAACTGGCCAAAGACGGTATGCTGCAAAGCGCGCAAGGCGTTTACGGCGGCTACGTGTTGGCTTTGCCGCCCTCGCGCATCAGCATTGCTAACGTGGTTGAGAGCATCGACGGCCCGATTGGAATTGTTGAGTGTGTCACAAGTGAAGAAGAGTGTAAATGCGTTCAGTATACGACCGGCGTCTGCAATATCAGCGATCCGTTTGTCGAAATTCAAGGAAAGTTTAAAAGCTTTCTCAGCAGCATTTCGCTTGCAGATTTAAACCGACCACAACAAGAATTGGTTAGCTTATCATAAACTTTCTCATTTCAGGAGGTTTTCCATGGTTACGATCACTCCCAAAGCTGCGGCAGAAATCCAGAAAATCATCGCGCAAGAGAACAGCGGCGATCTAGCACTCCGCGTCGGCGTTCAAGGCGGCGGTTGTTCGGGACTGAGCTATTTTCTCACGTTGGACAAAGACCCGCGCCCGGATGACAAAGTCTTGGAATCCAGCGGCGTGAAAGTGTTATTGGATTCGAAGAGCTCGCTTTATTTGGAAGGCACGGAGATCGATTTCACCGACGGCCTGCAAGGCTCCGGTTTTACGTTTAAAAATCCGAATGCGCAACGCACCTGCGGCTGCGGCAATTCGTTCCAGGCATAGCAAAAGGCAAAGAGCAAACCGCAAAAAGCAAACGGCAAATTTTGCAACTTGCAATTTGTTGGAGTGAGTGATTCTGTTATGATCAAAACCGACGGACGGTATCGCCACAGCAAACAGCGCGCCCGCATTCTCGATCTTTTGCACCACACCAAAAGCCATCCGACCGCCATTATGATCTTCGAGGAATTGCGGCGTGAAATCCCGTCGCTGAGCCTGGGCAACGTTTATCGCAATTTGAACATTCTTGTGGCGCAGGGCTTGATCCGCGAGCTGAAAATGGGCAGCACGTATGATCGCTATGATGGCACCGTATCGCCGCACTATCATTTTATCTGCGAGCGCTGCGGCGAGATTTCCGATCTTGACATGCCGCACAACGAGGCGCTCAACGACAAAGTCCGCGCCTTGACCAACGGGCAGGTGAATTATCATCGCCTGGAATTTTACGGCGCGTGCGCAAAGTGTTTACCGATGCAACCAGAACCTGCTTCACGTAGAGGAGCAAAGTTAATCTGATGAGTACCGAATTAACAACGATCGAACGGCTCACGAAGAGCGAGTACAAATACGGCTTTACGACCGACATCGCCACCGATGTCGCTCCCAAAGGCTTGAATGAAGACATCATTCGTTTGATCTCTTCAAAAAAGCACGAGCCGGAGTTTATGCTGGAATGGCGATTGAAGGCCTTTCGTTATTGGCAGAAAATGACGGAACCGAAATGGCCAAATGTGCATTATCCGCCGATCGATTATCAGAACACGATTTACTACGCGGCGCCGAAATCCAGCAAAAAGTTCGAGAGCATGGATGAGGTTGATCCGGAGCTGCGTGCCACTTTTGAAAAATTGGGCATTTCGCTGAATGAGCAAAAGCGCCTTTCCGGTGTGGCGGTTGATGCGGTGATGGACAGTGTTTCAGTTGCCACCACTTTTAAAAAGGAACTGGCAAAGCTTGGCATCATTTTTTGCTCCTTTTCAGAAGCCGTGCAAAATCATCCGGAGCTGGTACAAAAATATCTCGGCTCGGTCGTGCCATATACGGATAATTTTTTCGCCGCGTTGAATTCGGCGGTCTTTAGCGACGGCTCGTTTTGCTACATTCCCCAAGGCGTGCGTTGTCCGATGGAGTTGTCGACATATTTTCGGATCAATACCGCGAATACCGGTCAATTCGAGCGCACGTTGATCGTCGCGGAAGAGGGCAGTTATGTGAGCTATTTGGAAGGCTGCACCGCGCCGATGCGTGACGAAAACCAATTGCACGCCGCAGTGGTGGAATTGGTGGCGCATAAAAATTCGCAGATCAAATACTCCACCGTGCAGAATTGGTATCCCGGCGATGTCGATGGCAAAGGCGGAATTTATAACTTCGTCACCAAGCGCGGCATCTGCCTGGAAGAAAATGCCAAGATTTCGTGGACGCAAGTCGAAACCGGTTCGTCGATCACTTGGAAATATCCCGGCGTCATCTTGAAGGGAGACAATTCCGTCGGCGAGTTTTATTCGGTGGCGGTGACCAACAATCGCCAGCAGGCGGATACCGGAACGAAGATGATTCATTTGGGCAAAAATACCAAGAGCACCATCGTATCAAAAGGAATATCGGCCGGCCGCGGCAACAACTCTTATCGCGGTTTGGTCAAAGTCAGCCCCAAAGCGGAAGGCGCGAGAAATTTTTCCCAATGCGATTCGCTGTTGATCGGCGATAAATGCGGCGCGCACACGTTTCCTTATTTGGAAGTCGCCAATAAGACGGCAAAAATAGAGCACGAAGCGACGACTTCCAAAATCGGTGAAGATCAATTGTTTTATTGCAAGCAGCGCGGCATTTCTACCGAAGACGCGATCGGATTGATTGTCAATGGTTACTGCAAAGAAGTCTTTCGCGAATTGCCGATGGAGTTTGCGGTCGAAGCGCAAAAATTGCTGGCGATCAGCCTCGAAGGCAGCGTCGGGTAGAAATGCAGTCGGAGTGCAAAACTTTAGTTTTGCAGCAATGCTAAAGCATTGCACTCCGCTTGCTTGTGTTTGCAGCTTATTTTGCATGAAATGAGAAAGTGAAGATATGTTAGAAATTAGAGGATTGGAAGTATCCGTCGCAGACCAAAAGATTCTTCGTGGTGTCGATTTAAAAATTAAAGCCGGCGAAGTTCACGCGATTATGGGGCCGAACGGCTCCGGCAAAAGCACGCTGGCGAATGTGCTCGCCGGCAGAGAAGGATATGAAGTCGATGCCGGCGAAATTATTTACGAAGGCGAAAACCTTTTGGAAATGGCGCCTGAAGATCGTGCGCGCGAAGGCGTCTTCATGGCCTTTCAATATCCCGTCGAGATTCCCGGGGTGAGCATTGCCAACTTTCTGAAGGCCGCCTTCAATGCGATTAGGGAACATCGCGGGCAGGAAAAGATGGATACCATGGAATTTCTCATGCTGATGAAAGAGAAGATGCGCTTTGTCGGCATGGATGAAAAGCTTTTGAGCCGTGCGGTCAACGAGGGTTTTTCCGGCGGCGAAAAGAAAAGAAATGAGATTTTTCAAATGGCCCTGCTGTCGCCCAAGCTGGCGATTTTGGATGAAACCGATTCCGGCCTCGATATTGACGCCTTACGGATCGTGGCCAATGGCGTGAACAAGTTAAGGAGCAAAGATAACGCGGTGGTCGTGGTTACTCACTATCAACGGTTATTGAATCATATTGTTCCGGATTACGTCCACGTTCTCGTTAAAGGAAAAATCGTTGAGTCCGGCGACAAGGAATTGGCGTTAAAGCTGGAAGAGCATGGTTACGATTGGGTAAAAGATGAGTTGGCGGCGCGGGCTGCAGCGTGATTTTGCATAATGGCAAATTATCATGTCATCGTGGAACGATCTTTTTTGTTATTAAGCAAATGCTAGCGTCGAAAAAGATGGCGAGGAAGAAACGCACAGCGCTCTTGCACGCCGGCGACCTCTTCCATGTTTCCACGCGGTATCCGCGAAAACCCAAGGTGGCAAAGGTTGATCGCCTGGCGAACATTTTACGGAAAGGATTGATGGCGCCGGCCTACTGCGGGGATGGTTCGGTCTGTTCGGATCTCAATCTGGTGGTAACCGGCGCCGATGTACCCTACGACAGCTTGGTCTTTCTGCATCGGTTTGGCTCTCAATCCTACCTCTATACGATTGGTGATCCGGGCCGGTTTATGGTCTTTGTTGATCCGTCAATTCCCGTGCTGACGCCCCAGGATATGGGGCGCAATTGGGCGATCTTATGTCGCGACGAAGTCTACGTCCGGGATCGTATTGCGCCGGAGAGCTTGACCGGCGTTGCCGTGAATTCTGCGGATGCTGACTCAATTATGAATGATTTGATTGCCGATTTCCAGCCTCTGGGCATTCCTCTCTACGACTATGATGGAAATGTCCTTTGGCAGCCGGCGTGAACAGGGCGGCGCTCGGGCAGGGGCTAACAATAACATGAAAGATGAAATTAGAACGACTGGTCCGTATCAAATCCGTTGAGGTGCTGAAAGATTTTTGGGTACGGTTAGAGTTTACGGATGGCACGCAACGGGATATTGATCTCGCGCCCTACTTGCACGGCCCCATTTTCGAGCCGATACGAAATAATCCAATTATGTTTCGTTCGGTCAAAGTTGATCAACGCATGGGCACGATTGTGTGGGATAATCGCGCCGATATCGATCCGGACGTGCTTTATCACGGCTTAAAACCGGCATGGATGGAAATGGAGGCGGAACCGGAACGCGAAGAGGAACATAAAAATGAGTTGGCCGCAGCTTGATTTTGCATAATGGCAAAATTATTTTATAACTTTTCATGGTCTGGAGATTCAGTCATGACATATCAGGAAGCCCTTACACAGGAAATCAATTCATTGCCGCCAGCGTTTTTGCCGGAAGTGCTGGACTTCGTTCTTTTTTTGAAGATTAAAGCGCGCACGCCTGATGATCATTTTTCAGAGAAGACGAGAGAGTTGCAATTTCAACAAGAATTGCAAGCGCTCTCGCAGGCGTATCGGTCGCGCTTGTCCAAAGAAGGGAAACTGCAACAGAATGCCGAAGAAGTAATGGCGGCGCTGAAGCAGACGCGGGAGGAGATTGCTGCAAATGAGTATCGACAATGAATGGATTGTCTTCGATACGAATATCTGGATTTTCGGTCTGCGCAATCAAGCGGAGCAACCGGCATGTTATCAGTTGCTGCAAGGCTTAAATAAACTGTACGTGAAAACGCCATATCAGATCTTTCTGGAATTACAAGCCAATCTTGTTCCGGAGGAATTGAAACGTTTTTTTCGTCTGATTCATCTTTATCCAAATCGTATCGAGCTTTCCTGGGAAAAAACAGAGCTGGACTTGATCAACAAATATCGCAGCCTTGGCTGCAAATTAGGCGATGCCGCCGTTGCCGCACATCTGGAAATGATGGGTATCAAGACTCTTGTTTCCGAAAATCGTGATTTCTATGCAGAAATTAAAGGGCTTCCGTTTCGCGTTTTACGTGCAGAGGAAGCTTTGCGGGAGTTTGGTATCGTTGAATGAAATATCTGGCGTTGGCGGCGCGGGCTGCAGCTTGATTTTGTATCATGGCAAACTATTGGCAACGATTCAGTTTCTGAAGGCAAAATTATTTTATAACTTTTGGTTGGGCTAAGTTTATCACACTCAAATTCGCGCTGAACTGAGTTGTCTCATGCGACACGTGATTGAGCTGTCGCTCACTACGACGTTAAGCGGCGCAGCAGTCTGGAACAAGAGCTACGTCTTTTCAGGAAGAGAATCACACACGTCTCCTTTCGTTATCCATCCAGAAAGATGATGACATATTCTGTTGCATTGCACTAACGAACCCGACAGAGGTAGTCATTACAAGTGCTGATGGCGAAAACTATGCAGAAGTTAGTTCAGAAGGCAGCTTGTGGGTCAGCAATCTTGAAGGGATATAGTTCAACAGGCAGCTTGTGGGTGGTTACTAGATAATCTGCTTGGGCAGACTGGAGATGAACTCGTGACCTCGAAAGCGGCTCGCGCGAACGCAGAAAAGACGAGGTACTCAGTTTCTTGAAAACACGCCTAGCACCAAATGAAGCGGAGCGCACCCGCTGATCGTGGCCGTTGACGGCGCGGGCCGCAGCTTGATTTTGAATATTGGCAAATTATTGTAGCCCTGCCCGCTTGTGGGGCATTGTCGAGACTGAACTTATTGACTCCGACACCCGTCTACTAGGCTACGCCCGTACTCGGTGAGAACTACGTGAGAACAGGAAGAATATACAATGGAAAAAGCAGGTATTGAAAACCTAGATATGAAAAATTGGTACCTATCCAATTTTGATTTTTTTGAGAGCAGGCTGAACGGTCGGGGCACGATTCCCTTTCATGAAACCCGAAGAGCGGCGATCTCGCGATTTGCCGAATTGGGTTTCCCGACGCCGCGCAATGAAGAATGGAAATATACCAACGTCGCGCCGCTGTTAAAGCATAAATTTAAATTGGCGCATGAGCCGGTTCATTTGACCAAAGCCACGCTGGCAGAATTTGTTTTTGCAGGATTGTCGCAAAATCTGTTGGTGTTTGTGAATGGCCGCTTTTCAAAAGAACTCTCGCATGTCGAGTCGCGCGTCCAGGGATTGGTGATTGATAGTCTGACCCAGGTTTTACAGCGCGGCGACGAAATCACCGGCAAATACCTCGGCCGCTACGCGGATTATGAGAACGAGGCTTTTATCGCTTTGAATACGGCGTTTGCCGATGATGGCGCTTTTATTCGAGTCCCGCGCCACACTGTGCTGGACGAGCCGATTCACCTACTGAATATATCGGATTCCGGCAAAATGCCTTTTCTCGCTCACCCGCGAAATCTTCTCCTCATCGGAGCAGGCAGTCAGGTCCAAATTATCGAGAGCTATCACCATCTGGCGAATCAGGCTTATTTCAATAACGTCGTCACGGAGATGGTCGTAGAAGAAAATGCCATTGTCGATCACGTGAGGATTCAAAACGAGAGCCGGCAATCCTATCACGTTGCGGCGAGAGAAGTGCATCAAGAAAAAGGCAGCGTGTATTCTTCCATCAGTATCGATCTGGGCGGCGCGCTGGTGCGCAACAATTTCCATTTGCGCTTGCAGGCGGAAAACTGCGAAGGCAATTTGTTCGGTTTCTACATGGCCGCCGGACAGCAGCTTGTCGATAATCATACGTTGATCGATCACGCCATGCCGCATTGCAACAGTAAGGAACATTATAAAGGAATCTTGGATGATAAAGCCCATGGTGTGTTCAACGGCAAGGTTATGGTCAGGCCGGATGCCCAAAAAACGAATGCTTATCAATCCAATCAATGCCTGCTGCTGAGCAATGAGGCGACGATCAATGCGAAGCCGCAATTGGAAATTTTTGCGGACGACGTCAAATGCAGCCACGGCGCTGCCATCGGCCAGCTTGATGAAGAGGCCGCCTTTTATCTGCGTTCGCGCGGCATTGGCGAAGAAGAAGCGAATTCGATGTTGCGTTACGCTTACGCCAGCGAAGTGTTGGACCACATCAAAATCGAACCCGTGCGCGAGCGCTTGGATAAGATGGTCAATGCCGGTTTTAAGGAAAATACATAAAATTTTCCAAAAAAGATTAACACAGAGAAAACGGAGCAAACAGAGATGGGCAAGGCCTGGAAAACTTTCTTTAGCTTTTTAATCTCTGTTTGCTCTGTTTTCTCCGTGTTGAAAAAATTTGTTGTTTTTGCAAACTTTCAACTTGTAATAGAATAATGGATAGTCCGTTGCTTGACCAACCGCCAGCCCAATCTGTTAACCGCCTCGACGTTGAGAGAATCCGGGAAGATTTCCCGATTCTTCGCCAAAAAGTGCGCGGCAAGCCGTTGGTCTTTCTCGATAGCGCCGCGACGTCGCAAAAACCGCAAGTGGTGATCGACGCGCTCCGCCATTATTATGAAGCGGAAAATGCCAATATTCATCGCGGGGTTTATTATTTGAGCGAGATCGCGACCAATGCTTACGAAGGCACGCGCCAAAAAATAAAAGAATTCATTAACGCCAATTCGATCAAAGAAATCGTTTTTGTCCGCGGCACGACGGAGGGCATCAATCTCGTCGCTTCTTCGTATGGAAGAAAAAACATTCGCGAAGGCGACGAAATCGTCATCTCGGCGATGGAGCATCATTCCAATATAGTGCCGTGGCAAATGCTGTGTGAAGAAACCGGCGCGAAATTGCGCGTCATTCCGATCAATGATGACGGCGAATTGATCGTCGAAGAATTTGAAAAACTGCTCAACAAAAAAACAAAATTGGTGGCCGTCGTTCACACCTCCAATTCGTTGGGTACGATCAACCCCGTCAAGCGTCTCGTCGATATCGCCCACGACAGAAACGTGCCGGTGCTGGTTGATGGCGCGCAGGCAATGCCGCATGGCAAAATCGACGTGAAAAAATTGGGTTGTGACTTTTTCGTTTTCTCCGGCCACAAGGTTTTTGGCCCCACCGGCGTGGGCGTGCTGTATGCGAAAGAGGCGCTTTTGGAAAAAATGCCGCCATATCAGGGCGGCGGCGACATGATCAAATCCGTCACCTTTGAAAAAACGCTTTATAACGATCTGCCACATCGCTTCGAGGCAGGCACGCCGAATATTGCCGGTGTCATCGGCCTGGGCAAAGCGTTGGATTACGTGGCCGGTAGCGGTTATGAAAAAATCGCCGCTTATGAACACGAGCTGTTAAATTATGCGACCGCGGCTTTATCGACGATCAAGCCGCTCAGGATCATTGGAACAGCGAAAGAGAAGGCGGCGGTGATTTCGTTTGTTTTGGAAGGAATTCATCCCCACGACGTCGGGACGATTTTGGACCGCGATGGCATCGCCGTTCGCACTGGCCACCATTGCACGCAACCGGTCATGGAACGATTCAATATTCCCGCCACTTCCAGAGCCTCGTTTGCTTTTTACAATACCACAGCCGAAGCGGATCTTTTGGTTAAAGGTCTGCAAAACGTTATCAAATTGATGAACTGATGGACGATCTGCGCGAATTATATCAGCAAGTGATTTTGGATCATAATAAAAATCCAAAAAACTTTGGCAAAATCGAGCGGGCGAATCGCGCGGCGGAAGGTTATAATCCGCTTTGCGGTGATCGCGTCGATTTATATTTGCAAGTGGAAGATGGCGTCATCAAAGATATAAGCTTCGAAGGCGCCGGCTGTGCCATTTCGAAAGCTTCCACTTCGGTGATGACGACGATGCTAAAAGGAAAGTCAACCGCAGAAGCCGAACAGCTTTTTAAGAAATTTCAGAAACTCATTACCAATGATTCGGAAGCTGTTGATCCTAACGAAATGGGAAAACTGGCTATTTTCGCCGGTGTGCGGGAATTTCCGCTGCGCGTCAAATGTGCCGGGTTAGCCTGGCATACGATGGTCGCGGCACTAAAAAATGAAAACACGAGGGTTTCTACAGAATAAATCTCGACATCGAGTGCAATAGGAAGAACCTCATGGAAAACGATAGCGCCAAAGCCGATCTCAAGAATGAAATTATCAAGGTGCTGGAAACTTGCTACGACCCGGAGATACCGGTAAATATTTATGAATTGGGATTGGTTTATGATATCGCTGTTGATCCCTCCAATAACGCGCTCATTCACATGACGCTCACCTCTCCAGCCTGTCCCGTCGCCGGCACGTTGCCCGGTGAGGTGGAAAATAAGATCAAAGCCATCCCCGGAATCAATGGCGCCAGAGTCGAAGTCATTTGGGAGCCCCAATGGAATCCCAGCATGATGAGCGAGGTGGCAAAGTTGGAACTTGGGTTTATGTAACCCTGTCGGCCCCGACTGGAAGGGTGCAGGTCGAGGCCTAATTGAAAATGAAATTATCTAGCTGCAAATCGCCGTTCGCTGGCTGGAATTCGAACCAGTGACTCTCCATCCGTTTTCATTTCCCACTGCGGTAAATTTCGTTGAAAATTTTTGCTTGAAAATACGGGCGGCGCTGTCTATATTGTAAAAGATAAAAAATCGGTATCGACTTTTTCGGAGGCAATATGCGTACTTCTGCAAAAAAAGCACAGCCAAAGCGCAATGCCCGCTACCTGAATGATCGCGCTTTTTGGCAGCTTAAACCTTACATTGACAAGACCTATCCGCCTGGTCATTACATCGGTCTTGTCGATGGAAAGATTGTCGCCGATGCTTCGGATTTTGACACAGTCCATGAAAAGTTGAAGCTCATCGAAAAACGCCGTGATCACAGCATGGTTGTGCAATCGGGTGTTAATTACTTGAAGAAGGCCATTGATCTTCTCTTATAGGGGGGGAATCGAAAAATGGAACAAAAAAATCCATAATTGAAATTCGCCCTGCTGGAATTCAAGATACAAACTTTGGACTAGCTGAAGGAAGTTGGGTTTGGGTGGAGATTCCGGAAGTGGGATTCAGAAAACGCGTGATTGCGTATGGCTTGGATCAACTCGTCGCAGCAGTTAAACACTCTCATTCTGATTTTGAGGGATCGGTTGGTTTGCCTTTTTTGCGTGAATTCGAATATGGTGGCGATGAACACGAATTTTGGATTCGCAGCAAACAAGCAGCAATTTCATAGAATTTATTTCCGATAAAGTCCATGCTCATCTCATCGAGTGATTGTACACTTTAGTTGTGCCCCCATGCTTGACGCCAAAAAAATTCGCCAGGATTTCCCAATCCTGCAGCAAAAGATCAACGGCAAGCCGCTGGTCTATCTGGATAATGCCGCCACCTCGCAAAAGCCGCTCGCCGTGCTGCGTTGCCTCGATGAGTATTATCGCAGCTACAATGCCAATATTCGCCGCGGTATTCATGCGCTAAGCGAAAAGGCCACGGCGAAATATGAAGAAGCGCGGGATAAAGTGGCGCAATTCATCAACGCGCCTTCAAGAAACGGCGTCGTGTTCACCCGCAACACCACTGAGAGCATCAATCTCGTGGCGTATAGTTACGCCCGCAAATTTCTCAAGGCCGGCGATGAAATTTTGCTCACCGAAATGGAGCATCACAGCAATCTCGTGCCGTGGCACATGACGGCGCAACAAACTGGTGCGAAGCTGCGATTCATTCCGGTCACCGACCAGGGCACACTCGATCTTGCCGATATTTACAGCCTTCTGACCGAGCGCACCAAGATTCTTTCATTTACGCATATGAGCAACGTACTCGGCACCATCAACCCGGTGCGCAAGCTGGCGCAGATGGCGCACGAAGCCGGCGCGGTTGTCGTTGTCGATGGCGCGCAAGGCGCCCCGCACCTTCCGGTCGATGTCCAGCAATTGGGTTGTGATTTTTACGCCTTTTCCGGCCACAAGATGATGGGCCCGACTGGCGTCGGTGTGCTTTGGGGCAAAGTCGAGCTGCTCGACATGATGGATCCGTTTTTAGGCGGCGGTGAAATGATTCACGAAGTTTGGCTCGACCGCTCGACTTACGAAGAAGTGCCGCACAAATTCGAGGCCGGCACGCCGAACATTGCGCAGATCATCGGCCTCGGCGCCGCGGTTGATTACCTCCGCCAGCTCACCATGCCGGCCGTCGCCGAGCACGAAGTTTGGTTGACGCGCATTGCGATTGAAAAATTGCAGCAGCTCGACGGTTTGCAGATTCTCGGCACGGCGCCGGAGCGCGGCGCGGCGATCTCGTTTTTGCTGCCCGACGTACACGCGCACGATCTTTCGACCGTGCTCGAAAGCGAAGGCGTCGCCATTCGCGCCGGCCACCATTGCGCCCAGCCATTGATGCGAAAACTCGACATTCCCTCGACCGCGCGCGCCAGCTTGTACGTTTACAATTTGCCGGAAGAAATCGATATTCTGGTCAACGCCATCAAAAAAGCGAGAAAGATGTTCGGTCATGTCTCTTGACGCGCTCTATCAAGAAATTATTCTCGATCATTTCAAGAACCCGCGCAACTTCGGGAAATTGGACGGCCCGGCCACAGGCGTACATCACGAGAACCCTTCGTGCGGTGACCAGCTTGATTTACAAGTCGTTATTGACGAGCAAGATCGCATCGGCAAGATCAAATTTTACGGCCGCGGCTGCGCCATCAGCCAATCATCGGCCTCAATGATGACGGAATTGGTGAAAGGCAAAACCGTTGCCGAAGCGCGCGATGCCATTGCCAGCTTCAAGCACATGCTCACCGGTGAAGGCGAGGCCGAAGTCGATCTCGGCAACCTCGAGGCGCTTTCCGGCGTGAAGCAATTTCCCGTGCGCGTCAAATGCGCCACCCTGGCGTGGAAGGCGTTGGAGAGTTGTTTAG
>JBOHQZ010000089.1:0-13099 GCA_050732275.1 bacterium | reverse complement strand
AACCGGTGGGGGGTCTTCCGCTCCACCAATAACGGCGACAGTTGGACCGCAGCCAATACTGGGCTGACGAATACTGTTGTCGGGTCTCTTGCGATCAATACCGCAACGCGGGATATTTTCGCAGGGACTTATGACGGCGGCGTCTTCCGCTCCACCAATAACGGCGACAGTTGGACCGCAGTCAATACCGGCTTGACGAATCTTTATGTCGGGTCTCTTGCCATCAATCCTGCAACCAGGAATATTTTTGCCGGAACCCCAGGAAGCCGTGGTGGGGATTTTGGGCAGCCTCCTGGTGGGATCTTTCGCTCCACCAATAATGGCGACAGTTGGACTGCGGTCAATACCGGGTTGACGCTCACCCGTGTCCGGTCTCTTGCCATCAATCCTGCAACGGAGGATATTTTCGCGGGAACCATTGCCGGCGGGGTCTTCCGCTCCTCGAATAATGGCGACAGTTGGACCGCGGTCAATACCGGCTTGTCGAATCGCGTTGTCGCGTCTCTTGCCATCAATCCTGCAACCGGGAATATTTTCGTGGGAACCGGTGGTGGAGTCTTCCGCTCCATCAATAACGGGGACAGTTGGATAGCGGTCAATGCCGGCTTGACAAATCGTGTTGTCGCGTCTCTTGCCATCAATCCTGCAACCGGGGATATTTTCGCGGGAACCAGTGGTGGGATATTCCGCTCCACCAATAACGGCGACAGTTGGACCGCGGTCAATACCGGGTTGACGAATCTTGATGTCCTGGCTCTTGCCATCAATCCCGCTACGCAGGATATTTTTGCGGGAACCAATGGCGGCGGAGTCTTTCATTCCGCCAATAACGGCGACAATTGGACGGCGGTCAATACCGGATTAACGGATCTCATTGTTCGGTCTCTTGCCATCAATGCAAGTGGCTACATTTTCGCGGGAACTTGGGGCGGCGGGGTCTTCCGAAGCGTACAATCAACCACGGCGGTGAAAGAAAGCGCGGCTGAGAGACCGGCATCGTTTGAATTGGCACAAAATTATCCCAACCCCTTCAACCCCGGAACGCGCATCAAATTTCACTTGCCGGCGGCAAGCGTGGTTCGCCTCGAAGTGCGCAATCTGATGGGCCAGCACATCGCGACTTTATTGGAAGAAAAACGGCCGGCAGGTGAGCACGAGCTGGCTTGGCATGGTCGAAGTGATTCGGGCGAACTGGTGCCCAGCGGGGTTTATATGTTGAGCATCCGTGCCGGGGAATTCACGCAGACGAGGAAGATGGTCTTAACTCGATAAGGTCGCGTGGCGTCTATGACTCTTGCTTGCCAGTGGAAGAGATTCTTGCCATGCAAGAGGATTGCAGACGGGCTTTTCGGCAGGGGCCCAACTCGGAGCCGTAACTAAACAGGAAAAGTTTATCCGTCGAACTTCGCCGAAACCACCGAGTGTCGCCGAAAAATTTATTCGGCGAATCTCGGTGTCTTCGGCGCTTCAAGCAGGCGAAATTCAATCTCGACGCAAGCAAGCTGGTGGCATTCCCGTTGTCGAAAAAAATTATGAGCCGGAGCAAAATACTACTGAAGCGCCTGGCTATGAAACCAGCAGGTGTTTCAGCTTTGACGCATAGCGCCGGCTCATCATGAATGGCTTTTCGATGCCCTTGACAAAAACCTCCTGCGAATAGTTCTGGCGCTTTTTCACTTTTTCTACGTGAGCAAAATTGATGATGGTCGAGCGATGGATGCGCACGAAATATTGCTCCGGGAGCAGCTCTTCCCATTCCTGCAAAGTTTTTGAAACGAGCGCGCGGGGCTTATCGGCATACACGATGTAGGAATAATTGCCCTCCGCGGTGATGCATTTCAATAAAGACAGCTTGATAAACTTGAGCGCGCCATTGATGATAACGTAGATAGCGTCATCATAGCCGGCTTTTTTCTTCTCAGCCGGATTCGCCGCCTCGTTCGTTCCCAATCTTCGAATGGCTTTCGCCAAGCGCTCTTTGCTGATTGGCTTCAGCAGATAGTCGAGTGCATTGACTTCGAAAGCGCGAATGGCGTATTTATCGTAAGCCGTGATGAAAATAATCTTGGCGGCGATGTCTGCCTGTTCGAGCAAATCAAACCCTGTGGCTCCCGGCATTTGGATGTCCAAAAAAATCACTTCGGGGTGGGTATCTTGAATGAGGGGAATGGCTTGCGCGACATTGGCGGCCTCGCCGACCACTGCAATCTCCGGATAGTCGGCCAGCATGGTTTTTAGCTCTGCTCGCACCAGCCACTCGTCGTCGACGATGAGGGTTTTTAGAGGCCGCATAAAACGCCGCGTCGTGAATCAATTATGCTTGGAGTTTTACTAATTTTATCATTAATAAATATAATTTTCAATGAAAATTTAAAAAAAATTTGGTAAGGGAAGGTCTTTCAAAAAAAAACGTACTGAGTAACTCACAGCGTTTTTCATTTGAATAAAGCTGTTGTCATTCCGAGCGTAGCGAGGAATCTGCCGGTAAACAGATTCCTCGCCGCTGCGCTCCTCGGAATGACATGCTCACTCAATCAAAAAGCGCTGTAACTTTGTAACACTATTCCCGTTCAGACCAACTAACCTCAATGGCCCAGTCGAGCCGACTGGGTTACGCTATTTTGCAAAAATCATTTTTTTCACCAAATTCACCTGCCGGTCCGAGGTTTTTCTGATCGCCACCAGCCGAACAAAGTAAAGTCCAGTTACGTATCCCTCAGCATTCCAGTCACGCCTGTGCTCGCCTGCTGTCAACTCTCCATCGAACAGACACGCAACTTCCTGGCCGTTGATATTATGAATTGCCAACACCACGCGTGCAGGCTCCGGCAAGCCGAATTTGATTTGCGTGGCGGGATTAAATGGATTTGGATAATTCCCGTCGAGCACAAAATCTTTTGGAGCAGCCGTCGTCGTGCCATGCACGCCGGTCAGATTGGCGTCATTCGACATTCCGATGGTTGCCGATCTTTTAGCAAAATCAGCAACGTCATCATCGGTGTCAACCGCATTCGGTTGGCGCGCCACGGCCTCGTCGTTGATGACGACTTTGGGCGTTTGCGGCAGTGACATGCGACTCACGCTAAATTCGTGCAAGATCAAGTCGCGATCTTCGCGCGTCACCGGGTCGAAGAAATTATTGATGAATTTCAATTGCAGGAGATGGTTGCCCTTTGCCAAAGTGAGCGGAAAATTAAATTGCCCTGACGAACCGGCAGCAACTTCCACGGTGTCGCTTGCGACGCCATCAACTGTTACCACGAGTTTCGGCCCTTCGCCGTTAGCTTCATGTGCCGAAGCTTCCACTTGCAAAGTATACTCGCCGGAATCGGCGACGGCCAAACCGTGCGCGAGAAAGCCATTGGCGAAGAGATTCCACACCCCGCTCCCGAGAGAATCGCCGTGGGATTTAATCGTCATGTTCACCGCATTCAGACGGCCTGGCACTGGGAGCGGCGTGCCACTATCGAACATCAGCAAACGCGTGATCCACAGATTGCGTGTTTGCCCGCTCGCCGAGTCGACGGTGTGATTCGGCAGAGCCAATTTGAGAGTGTGCGCGCCGGCGCTGAGTTGGGCGAAAAAGCGGTATATTTGCGGTTTTGCGCTTGCAACGATTTTCTCGCCGATCATCACGCCATCGATCAGTAATTGCAGCTTGGGCCATTCGCCGGCGGCAAACGAGCCAGTTGCCACCACATCCATCACAAACCAGCGGCCCTCTCCCGCAGTTGTTATGTCGTGAGCAACAAATCCATTCGACCACAAATTCCATCCGCATACGTCCTCCCGCCGGTTGATTTGATGGCGAACTCCGGACCGTTGAGCGCAAGCAACGGCGCCGGCGTGATGAAATGCGGCTGCACATTGATGTAATCGTCAAAAGTAATCGTTGCCGAGCCCAAATCAGTTTGAATGGTCAGGCTCACATCGAAAGCGCCGGGACGAGTATAAAAATGCACCGGCTGCGCTTCCGTGCTCGTGCTGCCGTCGCCAAAATTCCACAAATAACCCGTGGCGTAATCCATAAACTCGATTGACCAGTTGGTCAGATCGATTGCCTGAGCGCTGATATTGAACAACTCCAGCCATTCATCGGTATCGGAAATCGTTCCCGTGCCCGGCACGTCGTCAAATGGCACACCGTGCCCAAAATTTTGCCGGCGCATAGCTCCTCCAAACAGAAAGAAGTTGATAGAAATGGGAAAGGCCCCGAAACGATGCGTCGAGGTCCCCATGGCATTTGTCAATCCTGGCGCGGCCTTTGACCGCAACCAAAAGCATTGTAAATTTTAAATTGAAAATTTTCAATAAAAATCTTCGTGATTGTGACAGTTTTTCCGGCGTTATACTCTAAGGTATTCCCTATCCCTGGTAGGATCAAAGCAGCAACAGCGTGCCTCTTGCTATTGCAAAAAATAAAAAAATTTTCGTTGAGATATTTACAAGGTAAAAATGCGCGCATGCTTTCGAGATGCGGAAAAGAAAATCCGCTCGAAGTGCCATTCCACAAATTTTGCTTGCAGGATGGCTTGTCATCGCTTATCTTTTCTGTATGCGAATCGACAAATGGCTAAAAATGGCGCGCATTTTCAAAAGCCGCGAGGAGGCCGGCCGCGCCTGTGATTTGGGCCGCGTCAAGCTCAATGGCTATGAGGCCAAATCTTCAAAGGTCATAAAAGTTGGGGACGGAATCGTTGTCAAAGTTGAGAATCTCTATCGCACGCTCACGATTAAAGAACTCCCCACGCGTGGCCTCGCGGCGAAAGACGCGAAGCTGGTTTACGATGAGAAGACACCGGATTTGCCGCCGGAGGTTATCGACATGATGAAATACCAGGCCGCCGAAGACCGCCGGCGCCAGCGCGAAATGCGAGGCCGGCCGACCAAAAAATCACGGCGGGAATTGGACAAGTGGCGGGGAAAGTGACTGGTGGCTGATCACTGCTCTGATGATTGGGCTGCTTGCTTTTTTGCTGTTTTTCTTGTTGTCTCAGAAGGCCAAATGGGCGTCAAAAAATAGTTGTTTCCTGCCAATTCCTGCCCCGTCTTGTCCGCACCAATATCCTGCACCTAAACACGCCTCCAGGCAAAAATTTTTATGCTATCGCGGGATGCATTTAGCGGCTTTTGTGTCTATATAAAATTGGAACGGCCGGGCGCCGGCACGGCCGTTGGTGGCACTCTTTTTATAATTCCCGCAAAGCTGCCACACTTGGAACTTATCTTACAGGAGTAACGATCATGAAAAAATCGAGACTGGCTGCGCCATTTTTGGCCGCCTGGATACTGATGTTCCCCGGGACGGGAATCAGCGATTACATTTCCAATATTCAGTTGTCCCCGCCGTCACCGGCTTCTTTGGCGTCGAATCAAAATGTCAACATCACGTTTGACTATGCGACGAACGTCACCGGCGGGGTGCGGATTTTCGTGCGTCCGTTTACTGCCGGCACGTTCACGCCAAATTATGCCGCACACCCTTCGCCGCTTTATCCCACCGGGACCGGCAATGGCACCGGCTTTTTTACCATTGCCACCGGCGACGCCGTTGTCGATCAACTGCGCTTTCAAGTTTTCAACGCCAATCAAACCCAGTTAATCATGGAGTTTTTCGTACCGGTGAATTATCGCTTTTCCTCACATGCCGTCACCGATATTGTGGCATCGCCGTCTTCGCCGGCCGGCTTGGTGTTCAACCAGAATGCCAATCTCACCTTTAATTACGTGACGAACTCACCGGGCGGAGTTCGGATTTTTGTGCGTCCATTTACCGGCGGGGCGCTGACGCCGAATTACGCCGCGCACGGCTCGCCGCTTTATCCCACCGGAACCGGCAGCGGCACCGGCTTTTTTACAATCACCGCCGGCAACGTTGTCGTCGATCAGCTTCGCGTTCAGATGTTCGACGCCGATCAAACTCAACTGCTGCTGGAATTTTTCATTCCGGTGAATTATCGCTTCGCGGCGCACGCCATCACCAACATTCAAATCACGCCGCCTGCACCGGCCTCCATGCTCCTCAATCAGAACGTCAACCTCACCTTTGATTACACGACAAGCACGCCCGGCGGGGTTCGAGTTTTTGTGCGTCCGTTTACCGGCGGGGCATTGAGCCCGAATTATGCTGCGCACGGCTCACCGCTTTATGCCACCGGGAGCGGCAGCGGCACCGGCTTTTTTACGATTACCTCCGGCAACGTCGCCATCGATCAGTTACGTTTTCAAATGTTCAACGCCGATCAAACCCAGCTGCTGCTGGAATTTTTCATCCCGGTGAATTATCGTTTCGCGGCGCACGCCATTACCGATATTCAGTTCTCGCCGTCTTCGCCGGCATTTTTAACCTCGAATACGAACGTCGATCTAACCTTTCAGTATTCAACGACTGTGTCCGGTGGCGCACGAATTTTTGCCCGACCGTTTACCGGCGGCGCGTTAAGCCCGAATTACGCCGCGCACGGCTCTCCGCTTTATCCCTCCGGAGCCGGCAGCGGCACCGGTTTTTTCACCATTACTTCGGACAACCCGGTCGTCGATCAAGCCCGCTTTCAAATACTCGACGCCAATCAAACCCAACTGCTGCTGGAATTCTTCATTCCGGTGAATTATAAATTTATCACGATACCGACTGCCGGTGTGGCTGATCATAGCTCGACGAGGCCTTCAACTTTTGCGCTCCATCAAAATTATCCCAACCCGTTTAATCCAGCGACAAAGATTCATTACGAAATCTCCCAAGCCGGTAGAGTCGGGTTGAAAATTCTCACGCTTCTCGGCCAGGAAGTGCGAACGCTGATTGAAGAAGAGAAGGCTGCCGGATCTGCTGAAGCACTGTGGGATGGAAGGGACAATTTCGGCAGGCGAGTCGGAAGCGGCGTTTATCTGTACCGGCTCGAGGCGCAAGGCTTGGTGCTGACGAAAAAAATGATTCTCGTTCAGTAGCTTTCTGACAAAAGGCGAAAGTGCCGGCGCTTTCGCCTTTTTATTTTTTCTCCAATTCCTTCTCCATTGCTAACAATTCCTTCTCCGTCCCCATCTGCTGCGGGCCGCGGAACCAATGCCGCACATCAACGAGATAATAAATCACCAAAATCACTGTCAAGCCGCCAAAAGTGTAGCCGGTGAGTTGGTTCGGCGGAGCGACGAACAGCACGGTGATAAAAACAATCCATAAAACTGCGATCGCCGCATTGGGGAGGCTCCACTTGCCGAGATGCCACGGTCCGCGATGCTTCCACTTTCCACTCCGTTGCGCCAACAGGCCGAGCAAAATGGGAATGCCATAAGAAACATAGAGGCCGATGGTGCTGATGGAGACGATGACGGAATAAGCGCGAGAATAAACGGCAATAAGAAAGGCGACGCCGACGGCGAGCCAAATTGCCGGCGCGGGCGAACGGTGTTTGATGGAAATGCGTGACCAGATTTGCGAAACCAGCATGCCGCGATCGCGCGCGAAGGCAAAAATCATTCGGGAATTTGAAGTCACACTCGACAGGCCGCAGAACCACATCGCCAGTGTCACCATCCACAGCATCATCCGGCCGAACGTCGTCCCCAACGCCGTTTCGATGATGTGAATAAATGGATTGCCAGCTTTAGCGGCAACCGGCAAATCCTGAATGCTCAACGTCACCATCAACAGCATGATGTAACCAAAAATGGCGCTAACCGCCACTGAGTTGAACAATCCCCAAGGCGCGTTGCGCGAGGGCTCGACGGTCTCTTCGGTGATGTGCGCCGAAGCATCGTAGCCGGTATACGTCCATTGTGCTTGCAAAAGCCCGAGCAGAAACGCCCACCAATAAGGATATTCGAAAGTAGTAAAATCGGCTTTGAGCAAAAACGAGGTCGGTTGCCTTTGTGCAAGGAAAAACAAAGCGCCAACGAAGATGGCGACGCCAAATATATGATACCAAGCGGAGAAATCATTCAACCGCGCGACCAATCGGATGCCGATGTGATTGAGAATGCCTTGTGAAAGTAAAATGCCTGCATAAACCAAGAGCTTGTTTGTGTAGGTCGGCTCCAGCCCGAGCAGCGGCGTCATAAATTCCGCACAGCCGAATGAAATACCGGCGAGAATCGCAAACTGCCCGGTGAAGTTGAACCATGCCGTAAACCATCCCCAACCCGGCCCGCCGAGAATCGAGGCCCAATGATACATTGCCCCGGCAGTCGGAAACGCGGAGGCAAGCTGCGCCAACCCGGCAGCGACGGAGAGTGTAAATACAGTCACCAAAGGCCACCCCAAAGTCATCACCAGCGGCCCGCCAGCGTTCAGCCCGTAACCATATAACGTCACCGCGCCGGTCAAAATGGAAATGATCGAAAAGGAAATGGCAAAATTAGAGAAGCCGCCCATATCGCGAAAAAGCTGTTGGGCATAGCCGAAACCGTGCAGTTGGCGGCGGTCGAGATCTTTTTGGCTCTCGCGGTCGTGCCGTGTGATTGGGCCACTCTTGTTCATCTTTTCACTTCCAATATGAGTTTATAAGATAATTCTGCCGTTTCCATCATACAAGCAAATAATCGTAAAAACTATTCCAGGTTTTTAATTAAGAATATACCAAGTAGATAAATGAACAAGAACGTCCAAATGGGGAGCGTCACAATGGGAAAGTTGACGACTCAAAGTTTTCTTCATAAGGGGTTGGCTTGGGGAATGGGGGCTTGTGGGGAGCTTCTTAGCGGGGAAATGCGGGCGCGGCGATGGGTATGCTGGGAGGTTTGGGGAATTGGGGAATTGGGGATGGGGGGCGCGCCGACCGCATATTTTAAAAAACCGTTTTGTCTGGCCAAATAATTACAATCGTTTGGCATTTAAAGAACTTATAACTCAAACAGGAGGATTCCAGTGAATAATACAAAGTTTAGACAGTACCATGACATACGCTGGCTGTCCGCGCGTATTGAAGCCGGTACAAACGACCTCGGGAACGAGGTCCGTCTGGAAACCTCTGCGGCGATGGGATAAACACTGCGACTTGATCTTGCCCCCTCCAACCCGCTGACTGGTTTCCGGCAGCGGGTTTTTCATTTGGCGCCTCGTGTCTTTCATCCGTACACGATTCCGATCCGGCTAAATCTCCCAAACACAAACCCGCTGCATATCGACGACTCGACTGACGAGCAACTTGAACGGCCATTTTTTTGCCAATGCGAACTCCAGTTTTCTTGGGTTATTTGCTACCAAATTTTTGGAGCAACAGATTTGGCAATTGGGCTGTCAGCAAGCTCGCAGTGCATCAATTAAATTGACGCTGCTCATTTAACCCGGAGTGCCCAAATGTTCTCCCTTTTCCTACTTTTCGTCGTTATGCTTTTAGTGGCAAAACGCCTCGTTGCGGTTGTCGTCTTGCTTCTACAGCGGCTGGGGCGTCAAACCGGCGCTGATTCTGAAACCATAGCGAACGCCGGCTGCCTGTCAAAGGCCGGCGAGCCAAACGTTGTCGGATAACCGTTCTATCGTCATTCAGAATTTTTGCCGCTGCTTTATCCCAAGTCAGTTAAGCTTACTTTGTCTTAAAAAATTCCAATTTCGTTGCGCCATTATGACTTCATTGATTTCTGTCGTGGCTATCGGATGCTTCATTTATTGGATCATCCAACACATTCAGCACCGTACCGAAGCGCTCGGTGCATCCCAAACCGGTTCGTCGCCAATTGCTTCGGATGTTCCTGAAGATGAGCCGATCTCGCCAATGCCCGGTGTATATGCCATCAATCATGACTTGCGCCGGGGCAGCCAACGCTCGGCATTGATGATCACGGCAACGCCCGAGATGCTGCCGGAAGTTTTTCTCGATCTTGTGGAAAAATTAGGCGAGAAGATTGTCCTGGTGCTCGACGAGAAATTGCCGCTCGAGAAACCGTTACAAATGCTCTCTTTTACCGCGCCGCTCGAAACGCGCCAGTTGCAAACGAGCTTGGCGGAATTTGCCGACGTGCTCAACTGCCGGCAGGCCTTCGAGGTCACGGCGCAAAACGCCGACAAATGTTGCTACATGACCCTCAGGCCGGACAAGTCGATCGTCGTGGAAGCGTGCAATGCCACGCCCTTTATTGCAGTGCTGGAGCGGCGCGGCTTGCGTCAAGTTCATTCGAATCAATTCAATCATCAATGGCCGCCACAGAACGCGGCGAACGGTCATGAGCTTTTTGAAGACCGGCTGGCACAGCTCAAGCAACGGCTGGAAATTTCGTCTTGCTATGTGCCCGGTCTGTCTTGGGTGAACTAGATGTTGGTTGCCTCAATCTTCCTTACAAAAGGAAAATCAGGGCTGGTTTCTGGTTGGATTTTGATATTGCACACGGCGGGTCCGCTCGATCCGCAAGCAGTAAAGCGTCCCGGCTTTCCTTGCATTTTCCTCAAGGAAAGCTGGGACCAAAATTTGAAAAACTTGCGGTGGGAATTGCGCTAAGTTAAGAGGAAAGTGCCGGCGCGATGTTCGCCTACGGAGATGTGATGTCGCGCCAATTATATATAATGAACTCATGGCGCATAGCAAGGGGGTGAGCTATGCGCCATGATGATAAAAAATTCATTTTGTCCTTTCATTTTTTTTCCCTCCCTCACCCCGGAATCCCATACAGCTTCATTTTCTCCCGCAGCGTCGAGCGCGAGATATTTAGCGCGCGCGAGGTTTTGGATTTGTTGCCGCTGTGCTGCACCAGCACCGCCTGAATGTGGCGCTTTTCCATTTCATCGAGCGAGAGATCGGCCGGCGCCAGGTTGCCGTTGCTCGTGCTCGCCGGCGGGAAAACCGCAGCGGCGCTCTTCTCGCTGCGCAGCTCGAGCGGCAAATGCTCGGGCAGCAGAAAACCGCCCTGGCAGAGAATCACGGCGCGCTCGATGACGTTCTTCAGCTCACGCACGTTGCCAGGCCAGCGATATTTCAAGAGCAGCGCCTGGGTTTCCTCACTGAGGCCGACGATGCTCTTGTTGAACTCTTTGTTGTTTTTCTCGATAAAGATCGCCGCCAATGGCAAAATGTCTTCGATGCGCTCGCGCAACGGCGGCAGGCTGATGACCATGACTTTCAAGCGATAATACAAATCTTCGCGAAACTCGCCTTGCTGCGCCATCACCTGCAAATCACGGTTGGTGGCGGCGATCACACGCACGTCGATTTGAATATCGACCGTGCCGCCGATGCGCCGGAACGTCTGCGTTTCCAAAACGCGAAGAATCTTCGGCTGCAGCGACAAGCGTAAGCTCGCCATCTCGTCGAGAAAAATAGTGCCCATGTTGGCCAGCTCGAACATTCCCTTCTTCAAGCCTTTGGCGTCGGTGAATGCGCCCTTTTCGTGGCCAAACAATTCCGATTCCAGCAAGTTCTCGGGAATGGCGCTGCAATTGATCGGAACAAATGGCTTGTCGGTGCGGGCGCTCCATTTGTGAATCGAATTGGCGACCAGCTCTTTGCCGGTGCCGCTCTCGCCTTGAATCAACACCGAAGTTCGCGGCGTTTCGCTGACGATCTTGATCAGGTTCTTGACTTCCTGCATCACCTGGCTGTTGCCAAACAATTCCTCGTCCGGAAATTTTCCATGTTGCTGCTGCTTTAGCCGGGAAACTTCGCGCTTGAGGCCGGCGGTTTCAAGCGCCTTGGCCACCACGAGCTTCACTTCGTCCAACTCGAACGGCTTGGTCAAATAATCATAGGCACCGGCTTTCATCGCTTCCACGGCCGGGCGCGGATCGTTGGCTACCGCGGTGATCATAATCACCATAATGTCGGGATCGACTTCCTTGACAAATTCGAGCACCTTGATACCGCTCATGTCGGGCAAACGCAGATCGAGCAAAACGAGATCGATCAACTCCGCTTTCAAAATTCTCTGCGCTTCGGCGCCGGAAAGAGCGGTGTGCACTTTGTGACCATTCTTGCGAAAAATCTCCGCCAGGGTTTGGCACAGATCGGCATTGTCTTCGACAATGAGCATATTGGCTTTATTCACGGCTCTGCTCCATAATAGCTTGCAAAGAAAAGGGAACCGCAACGAAAAAAACTTTATTCATGCCCATCTCAATAATTTGCTCACTCCTCGATTGGCAGCAGCATGGCAAAAGTCGTCCCCTTCCCTACCTCACTCTGAACGTGGATGTCGCCATGATGCTCTTCAATAATGCGATAAACGATCGACAATCCCAAACCCGAGCCTTGCGGCTTGGTTGTAAAAAACGGATCGAAGATGGCTTGCAAATTTTCGGGGGGGATGCCTTCGCCAGTGTCGATCACGCAAACTTCAGAATACCACGTGCGCTTGTTCAGCGAGGCGTGGCGCCGCCGGCGGTCGACGCGCTGCAACGTCGTCAATTGCGGGCGCGCCACAACCATTAATTTGCCGCCGGACGGCATGGCGTCGATGGCATTGAGAAACAGATTGAAGAACACCTGTTGAATCTGCTGAAAATCGACATAAGCCGGGGGCAAATCGTGCGCATAGTTTTCAATAAACTCAATACCACTTTTATCGAAGCGTTGCTGCATGAGCGCTTTGACTTCGCTGACGATATCCTGCAAGCGGCACTTGCTTGGCACCGGTGATTTTGGCCGGGCATAGGAAAACAGCGTTTTCAACAGATCGTCCATCCGATTCACCTGGCGGATGATCCGCGCCACGTATTCACGCCGGTTGTCATGGGGGTCGATATCTTCTTCGAGCGTTTGCGCCACGGTTTTGATGCCGGCCAGCGGGTTGCGGATTTCGTGCGCAATGCCGCTGGCGAGGACGCCCAACGAGGCCAAACGGTCCATACGGAGCACCTCGGCTTGCATTTGCTTGATCAGCGAAATATCGCGAAAAGAGATGATCGTTCCCACGCGTTGATTGTGGTTGTCGATACGGGAGGTCACCGAAAATCCGACGTGAATGGTTTTCCCGTCTTTGCGTTTGAGCTCCATTTCGCGGTTTGGCAATCCGCCGGTTTCCATGTCATCCGAAGCTTTGGCGTCCGCAATCTTAAAGTCCGAAGTCTTGAGGTCCGAGGTTTTTGGGTTCCAGATGGATAATGAAGGCGCAAGCTTGGCGTCACTCTTATTATGATGAATTGAAGAGACAATCGTATTGGCAAATTCCAAGTTATTCG
>JBOHQZ010000088.1:0-13161 GCA_050732275.1 bacterium | reverse complement strand
CAGGGAATATCAATTCAATTGTGTCGCCACGACCGCCGACTATCTGGAGGTCAAAAAGTTACAACTTTTCGCCGGAAGATTTTTGCATGCTTTGGACGACTCAGCCAGAAATCGCATTAGCGTTTTAGAGTATTCTCCGGAGCTCAAAAACTTGTTCGCGGCCGGCCTAATTTTGCGCGAACGTATTTGGATCAATGATATTCCCTTCACTGTGGTTGGGGTAGTTGAGAGCAAAACGGCATTGGGCGGCATCGCCTCCGGCGGAACTTTGTATTTCCCTATTTCAATGTTACCTTATCTTGGCATCGAGACGTCCGGCTTCGACCAAATTTATTGCCAAGCTTCGAGCCGCGCCAGCTTGGAAACGGCCATGCACCACGCCACCGAGGTGCTGCGCAGCCGTTACGAAGGCCGGAGCTTGTTTCAAGCAGAAAATGCCCGCAGTTTCTTTCGCTCTGCGGAGAATTTAACTCGCACGGCAACGCTTGTTACTGCCGGCATCGCGGCGATTGCATTAGTCGTTGGCGGCATCGGCATTATGAACATCATGCTGGTCGCCGTCACCGAGCGCACCCGCGAAATCGGCCTGCGGCGCACCGTTGGCGCCAAACAGCGAGATATTGCGTTGCAATTTCTCGCGGAAGCCATCACGCTGTGCCTGGTTGGCGGGCAGATCGGGTTAACGGTCGGGATTTTAGCGGCGAAGTTGATCTCACAAAGATTGCAGATAGATGCTGCCCTCTCGCTTAACTCCGCAATGGTGGGTGTTTTGTTCTCGGTTGCAGTGGGAATCCTTGCCGGGTTCTTTCCGGCTTACAAAGCTTCACGGCTATCGCCAATCGAAGCGTTGCGGTTTGAATAGCAAAACTTTCCATAAAAATCATCCTGATGGCTTTCATTCCGATCTGGCCCTTCGCTTGATCACCACCGCTTCCTCAGTCAAACGGGTAATTTCCGCAAAATTTCCCGTTACGAGCAATTCGCTTTTCACCATCCAACTGCCGGCGCAAGCCAGCACTTTGCTGAAGCTAAGATATTCTTCGAGATTGGCGGCGCTGATGCCGCCGGTCGGAATAAATTCGACATTGGGAAACGGCGCGCTGAGTGCCTTCAACGTTTTGAGGCCGCCAAAAGCATCGGCAGGAAAAAATTTCAAGATAGTTAATTCGTCCTCGATGGCCATCATGATATCAGTCGGCGTGCAAACACCTGGAAAGACCGGCAGATTTCTTTGCCGGCACAAGTTTACCACGGCCTGAGAAAATCCCGGCGAGACGATGAATTTAGCGCCGGCGGCAATGGCGCGCTCGACTTGTTCCTCGTTCAAAACGGTGCCGGCGCCGACCAAAATCTCCGGGAAGGATTGTGAGATGGCGCGAATGGCGGGTTCTGCCGCCATCGTCCGAAAAGTGATCTCCGCGCACGGCAGGCCGCCGGCGAGCAGCGCCTCGGCCAATGGCACGGCCGACTCAACGCGATCGAGGCTGACGACCGGAATGACGCCGAGCTGGCGCAAACGCGCGGGAACGTTCACGAGATGCATTTAATTTCGTCTCCCTTCTGCAATGACCACTATAGAGTTGAATGTTTGCAAAAAAAACAAAAAGTTGCCAACAGATGAATTAAGACCAACGGATAAAACATCGGTTGGTCTTAATTCATCCGTTGGGGAAAATTCTTTTGGGTTTCGGCTAGTTTCCGTTGAGCCCTTCAATAACAGCCTTCAGTTTTAATCTCATCTCCTGCTCGGATCATGCCGCCGCGTACGACGCGGGCGCGAATGCCGCAACGCCCGGACAGCGCGGCGATAGCACCGGAGCCGATGCTCTTTTCCATATTTTGGCAAGGCTCGCAAAGCGACACGCCTTCCAATTCCGCTGCGCCGATGCAAAAGCGTTTGCCGATGAGATCGTTTAAACTCACGCCCCGCACGGTGATATTGCGGCGCGACATGCCGGGGCGATTGGACACTCCCAATTCATCCGCGGCTGCTTCGAGAAACTCTTCTTGCACCAGCGTCACATTGAGTTTTGGCTTTTTGCCAAAATAACGATCCCCCTCAATGCCCTTTTCTGCCACCAACGTGGCAATCAGAATTTCTTGCATCGCTTGCCGCGCTTTTTCGGCTATGTGGATGGCAACGACTTTGCCCAAACGAGCCTCCGAGAATACAACCTTGCTAACCGCGAATGAGCGCAAATTAACGCGAATAAAAAATATTAGCGTTCATTAGCGTTGATTCGCGGTTTCAAAATGTTTGCTCCGAAAATAAAGGTTACACTTTAATAGCTCTGCTTCTTTACTAATTTGACACCGGAACGGCAAAAGTGCAAGCAAAATTTTTTGGAATATGTTTTGCAAGATATTAAAACAAACTGGCAGAGGCTGCAGGGACGAGCGCCCGCCTGGCTATGTCCACAGGACATCATTTCTCGTTGAAAAGATTTCTACTTACGATCCATTTATCCGGAGAGCTGTGATGAAAAATCGCTATCATTTTGTTTTGGCAATTACAATTTTGGCATTGCATTTCACGCCCGCCATTTACCAGGCCGTTGCGCAAACGCCGGTGAATACGGCCAACCCGATTTTGTTCGTCACGCAAGTGCCGATTCCCTCCGACTTCATCACCGTGAACGCGGTTTTTGGCAACCATCAGCCGGCGATGCAAAACGCCGGACGCGGCGGCGATCTTTATATTCGCTATCCCGACGGCACGCTCAAAAATCTCACTGCGGCAGCGGGATATGGCGAGACCGGCCAGCAGGGCGCGAAAGCCATTGCCGTGCGCGAGCCGAGCGTGCATTGGAGCGGGACGAAGGCGGTTTTTAGCATGGCCATCGGCGCCCCGCAACGCTACAAATATCTCGAGTATTACTGGCAAATTTACGAAATCACGGGTTTGGGAAAAAATGAAACACCGGCCATTACCAAAGTGCCGAATCAACCGGCGAATTACAACAACGTCAGCCCGATGTACGGCAGCGACGATCGTATCATTTTCACTTCGGATCGCCCGCGCAACGGCAAGCGGCATCTTTATCCGCAGCTCGACGAGTATGAAACCATGCCGACCAACACCGGCTTGTGGAGCTTGCATCCCCAATCCGGCGATTTGTTCATGCTCAACCATTCCCCTTCCGGCGTGTTCACACCGATTCTGGACAGCTTTGGCCGCGTGGTGTTTACGCGCTGGGATCATTTGCAGCGCGATCAGCAAGCCGACGCCGACGCGATGGGCTCGCGCGACTTTGGCACGTTCAACTATTCCAGTGAAGAGGAAAATTCCGTGGCGCTGAATAACCGCGACGAGGTTTTTCCCGAGCCGCGGGCAGCGCGAACCGATCTGCTGGCCGGAACGAATTTGAACGGCCACTCTTTCAATTTCTTCTTTCCGTGGCAGATCAACGAAGACGGCACCGAGGAAGAAACGCTCAATCACATCGGCCGCCACGAGCTGCACAATTATTTCAATCGCAGCCTGAAAGATGACAGCAATCTGCGCGAATTTAATCCGCCGGCAACGCGCACGAACAAAAATAGCATTGAGAATTTTTTGCAAATAAAAGAAGACCCGGCGCGACCGGGTGTTTATTTCGGCATCGACGCGCCGGAATTTTATACGCACGCCGCCGGCCAGGTCATTAGCATTGCCGGCGCGCTCACGATGAATGCGGACGACATGACCATCGGTTACATCACGCATCGTGAGACGCATAGTTACACTGACAATCCGAGCCCCAATCACTCCGGGCTTTATCGCAATCCGCTTCCGCTTGCCAATAATATGCTGGTGGCCGTGCATACGAACGAGACTCGTCTCGACAGAAACGACGGCTCACGGCAGTCGCCGATTTCGCGCTACAAATTTCGGCTGAAAATGCTGAAGAAAGTTGGCGATTACTGGGCGGCGGATCAACCTTTGACGCCCGGCATCAGCAAAACCATCAGCTATTACGATCCGGATGAGTTAGTGACTTACTCCGGCGAGCTGTGGGAGCTGGATCCGGTGGAAGTGCGGCCACGGCCTCGTCCAGCGCGACGCGCGCCGGTTCTCGACACGCCGGAGCAACAAGTGTTGGCGGAAGAGAAAATCGATCTCTCGCGGCTTATTGCGTACATGCGCCAAAATAATCTCGCGCTGGTGGTGAGCCGAAATATGACGACGCGAGACAAGAACGATCGGCAGCAGCCATTCAACTTGCGCGTGCTTGGCACGACGACACAAACCACGGGCGCCGCCGGCAAAATTTACGACGTGGCCCACCTCCAATTTTTTCAGGCCGACCAGATTCGCGGCTGGGGTGGAACGGCATCACCACGCCCAGGCCGGCGTGTTTTGGCGCAGCCGCTGCACGACCCGAAAATCAACAATCCGCCGAATCCATCGGGTCCCAAAGGCAGCGTGAAGATTGCGAGCGACGGTTCGATGGCAGCTTTCGTGCCGGCGCGGCGCGCGATGACGTGGCAGTTGACGGAAGCGAACGGCACCGGTGTGGTGCGCGAGCGCTATTGGATCACTTTTCAGCCCGGCGAGATTCGCACCTGCACTTCCTGCCACGGCTTGAATAAACAAGATCAAGCCAGCCGCGCGACGCCGGCGAACAAGCCCGAGGCCCTACGGCAGTTGCTGCGATTTTATAAAAACACGACGAGCGTGAACGGTGCAAGCAGCGCCGCGAGCGCACTGCCAAAGGCGTTTCAACTTTTTGCCAATCAACCAAATCCGTTCACAACTTCGACCAAAATTCGTTTGGTAATGAAAGAAAATCTCAACGACGCGCGCTTGATGGTTTACGATATGACGGGGCGGCAGATTTGGTCGCAAACGCTCGGCAGTTTGACGGCGGGTTCCCACGAGATCGTATGGGATGGCAGAAACACCGCCGGACAATCGGTAGTTGCCGGGACGTATCTTTATCGCGTCGAGCATCGGGCGGGAAGATCGGAAGCGAAAACACTGACCGTAGTGAGATAACTCGCAAACGTTTCGTTTCAAAACATTGTATCATCTCGAAACAAGCTGGCGGCAAAAATCAGTTTGCCGGTACTGATTTTTCGGCATTTTTTTTGAAAATAAATGATTTAGTGGTTTATAATACACTTGATGCAGCTATGAAACACGATTGTCGCATTTTCGCATCATTTGTCGTTTTTCATACTTTTTGTTTCAGGCTGAAACAAAACCGGGAAATAACGGCAATATCGTCTTGCCGCAAGGTCATTGAGAATTAGAGGAATAATTCAAGGCTTTGCTGTTATAAATTTGGCACTGATTTTGTCTCTTCTAAACTCAAATTAGGACAAAAGATCAGCGTCCATCCCAAAATTCACAATGGTCATTCAATGGCCTACGGCAGTAACATACGACTGAAAGGCCGACGGTCATGGCTACGCCAGAGGTAGGTTTGGTAGACATGGGGACAATACCTGTGCCACTATGGAGACCCTCGGGCGTAGCCACTGAATGACCGACTCAAAGCTTTTGGATGGACTTGATCATGGAGAAGGGTTATTGGGCGAAAACGACCAACCTTCCGATTCCAGCTCACACAATTCTTTGGGCTTTCTTCCCAATCTTAAATTCAGAAGAATTTAGCCAGCTTCCCGGCAACATGTCATGACGGAATTTCCCAAAAGTTTTTCCGCGTGAGCTTTTGATCTGTGTTTGCCATCTTCTTGATCACGGTTAGTTTTCGTTGGAAGTGTAAAATGGAAGTCAGCAATAAATTACCAGGCGCCAAATCGAAACGACACTCTCGCTCCTACACGGAAAGATTGCGTGAACGTTTCATTGGGAACTTGGCGTTGGGTCTCATCGCGATAATCGTTATGCTCAGCGTGACCAGATGTTGAGCGGGAAAATTTGGCATCACCGGCATTCCGGAGCGGCGGCGCGGCGACGACAGCCGGCAAGCGCCGTGACTTGGGTGGTGCACGTGGCTGGCGAAGGAAACAGAAAAGATCGAAAAACAAAGCAGTCGAGGCGTCGATAGAGAAAACAAGAGAATTTTATGATAAACGTAGATCGGAAATCTTTGATCAACCGGCTAAATACGACGTGCCACAGCGCGTTGGAAGCGGCCGTCGGGCTTTGTCTGTCGCGAATGCATGATGAAGTTGATTTGGAGCATCTGTTCGTCAAGTTGATCGCGACGCCGGACACGGATATCGAGCGAATCTTTCGACACTATCAGATCAATCAAGCCCGCTTATCGCAAGATATCATTCTTGCGCTGGAGAGGGTAAAGAAGTGCAATTCGCGCACACCGGCGCTGTCGCCGCGTCTTCTGAATCTCGTGCTCGAGGCGTGGGTTTTCGCTTCGATTAATTTCAGTGTCGAAAAAATTCGTTCCGGCCAATTGCTGCTGGCGTTGTTGGCCAACGATGGCTTCCTGCAACAGGCGAGGGAAATTTCGGCGGAATTCAGCGCGATCTCGGCCGAATCCTTGCACCATCACTTTGGCGATATTGTCGCGGGGTCGATTGAAGATTGTTAGGAGTTTTTGACGAGAAGGAATGGGACATCGATCACCTTGTTTAAGGCCATGACGATGCAGATGTCGACATTACTAAAAATTTGCAGCACTCCTAGTTGAGTCTAGAATAATTTTGCAGTGTTTGCACGGTGGGATGTTCTCTCTCCCGCTCCCCTACTCGTACTCGCCTCTTGCGGTTTGAGAAGCGGGTACGAGTTTTTTTTTGTCAACATTCAATCACGTTGACCGCCAGCCCGCCTTGCGAAGTCTCTTTATATTTCGTCTTCATATCCGCGCCGGTCTGCCGCATCGTGGCGATGACTTGATCGAGCGAGACTTTGTGCGAGCCGTCGCTTTTCATCGCCATCCGCGCCGCGTTGATCGCTTTCACCGCGCCCATGGCGTTGCGCTCGATGCAAGGAATCTGCACCAGCCCGCCGACCGGATCGCAGGTCAAGCCCAAATTGTGCTCCATACCGATCTCCGCGGCATATTCGATTTGCTCATTGCTCCCCTCCTGCGCCGCGACCAGCCCAGCAGCGGCCATCGAGCAGGCCACTCCCACTTCGCCCTGACAGCCGACCTCAGCACCTGATATCGAAGCGTTCTGTTTGTAAAGCTTGCCGATGGCGCCCGCCGCCAGAAAGAAACGGATCACACCATCTTCGGTCGGATTCGCTGAGAGCCGCTGGTAGTAATGCAGCACCGCCGGCACGATGCCGGCAGCGCCATTGGTCGGCGCCGTCACCACACGCCCTCCCGCCGCATTCTCTTCATTGATGGCTAGCGCGTAAAGATTCACCCAATCCATCACACTGAGCGGGTCGCGCAGCGTCCTCTCCGGGTTCATGGTTAAATCGCGATATAACTCCGGCGCGCGGCGTTTCACTTGCAAGACGCCGGGCAAATAACCCTCCTGCCGCAGGCCGCGTTGCACGCACGCTTGCATGACTTGCCAAATCGCGAGCAGCTTTTCACGGATTTCCGCTTCAGCTCGCCAGCATTTTTCATTTTCCAGAACGAGCTGATGAACTGGCAAACCGTGCCGGCGTCCCAACTCCAAAAGCCCGTTGCCGCTGTTGAATGGGAATGGAATTTCCTTTTGCGCTTCGGCTTGTCTAGACGCGGCGGCATCTTGTTCCTGCACGACAAACCCGCCGCCGACCGAGTAATAAACCTGCTGCGCCAAAATTTTTTGACCCGCGTCGCTCGCGGTGAAGCGCATGCCGTTGGGGTGCAACGGCAAAGATTGATCGTAGTGAAAAATGAGATGTCGCTTTTCATCAAAAGCGACGCGGTGAATTTTAAGCAAAAAGATGGCGCCCGAATTTCTGATGTTGGCAAGGCGAATATCGATGCTGTCCGGATCGACGGCTTCCGGCTTCTCCCCTTCCAAGCCGAGCAGAATGGCGCGATCGGTGCCGTGGCCTTTTCCCGTCAGCGCAAGCGAGCCGAACAACTCGACTTGCATCGTTGCAATTCGTTCCAACTCGCCGTTGGCTTGCAGGTGCTCGGCAAACAAGCGTGCGGCGCGCATCGGCCCGACGGTGTGCGAGCTGGACGGCCCGATGCCGATTTTGAACAGGTCGAAGACGCTGATCTCTGTGGGCATGATAAAATCTCCTTTTCTCAAAAAAATCGCACAAAAGCCTTTTGAGCATCGCTTCCAGCGCAAGGAAGTCGGCTTTCGACTCACGGCTGCGTTGGCAAAAGTTTTTGATAATTTCTTGCGAAGACTGGAAAACTTGGGAGCAATTCGGAAAGATAAGGAACGGGACCCGGGAAGTTATGAATTTGCCAGCGAGCTTTTTAAATTCTTCTTTTGGTTACAAGCATCGGCGCATAAATGAATGAAGCCGGACTTGCGCCGTCAAATTTACCAACCCTGGAAGAATCTTCGTGCGCAAATCCGACTTCGCCACTTTCTTACCCCCAGTCGGGCCGACTGGCTGCGCCCGTAGGGGTTACGTGTTTACGCCGAAAAATTTTTGGCGCATTGTTCCCAGTTGATCACGTTCCAGAAATTCGTGACGTAATCGGCACGCTTGTTTTGATACCTGAGATAATAAGCGTGCTCCCACACATCGATACCGAGCACGGGCTTTTGCCCGGAGGCCAACGGCGTGTCCTGATTCGATGTTTGCACCACGTCGAGCTTGCCCTCCGCCGTCCGCACCAGCCATGCCCACCCGCTGCCAAACAACGTTGTCGCTGCTTTGTTGAATTTCTCTTTGCAGGCGTCGAATGAGCCGAAGTCGCGATTGATCGCCGCGACCAGATCGCCTGCGGGCATGCCGCCGCCGTTGGGGCTCATCATGCGCCAGAACAAGGCATGATTGAAATAACCGCCGCCGTGATTTCTAACCGCGGTGCGCACTTCCGCCGGCACGGCCTGTAAGTTGGATAGAAGCTCGACGATAGACTTTTTTTGCCATTCCGGATGGTCTTTGAGAGCGTTATTGAGGTTGTCGGTGTAAGCTTTGTGATGGCGGTCGTGATGAATTTGCATGGTTTGTTCGTCGATGGCAGCCGCCAGCGCGTTGAACGCATAAGGCAAATCCGGCAACGCAAACGGATACGCGGCGGCAGCGCCGGGCGCGAGCTTGTCGAAATTGACTTTGACCGGCGACGTAGTTTGCGCCGGCGCCGTGCCGAAAGGCGCCAGCCAAACGCCGAGGCCGGCGCCAATCATCGTTCCTAATGCCTCACGCCGCGTTGGCAAAAACAGCTTTTCTTTCATGATCTTTTTTTCCTTTCATGTATTGAATTGATGATGGTGGACGTAACGCAGACTGCCAGTCTGCAACCGAACCAGACTGGCAGCACGCCTACAAATCTTTGCGATGTTATAATCTTTCCAAGGCAATACCATAGCGCGGCAATTTGCCGTACCCAAATCCGTCAACCGCGAATTAACGCCAATCAACGCGAATAAAAATTAGCGCACATTCGCGTGAATTAGCGGTTCGTTAAAAAATCTTCGTAGTCGTGATAGTTTTTCGAGAGTATTACTATAAATCATACACTCGTTGCGCCGCTATGCAACGGATACTCACAACGAGGCTTGGGGTCGAAAATCTTCCCCGCGTTCAAAACGTTGTTCGGATCCAGCACATGTTTGATCTTCCGCATCACGTCCACGCCGGTTGGACCGGCCACCTTCTCCAAAAATCTTTTTTTCGACAATCCCACGCCGTGCTCGCCGGTGATGGTGCCGCCAAGATCGATGGCAGCGAGAAAAATTTCCTCGAAAGCTTTTTCGACACGATGAATCTCGTCGCGATCACGTTCGTCGGTCAGGCAAGTCGGGTGGAGATTACCGTCCCCGAAATGGCCGAAGTTGCCGAACGTGACGTTGTGTTTCTTGCCGATATCGCGAATGCGCTGCAACATCGTCGCGATCTGGCTGCGCGGCACGGTGACGTCTTCGAGAATCGTCGTGGGCCGCACGCGTGCCAACGCGGAAAAGGCCGCACGCCGCGCCGTTTTCAGTTTATCCGCTTCAGCGGCATCTTTGGCGACTTTGACTTCGCGCGCGCCATGCTGCACGCAAATTGTCTGCACTTTCTCAAATTCATCGGCGACGGCAGCCGGATGGCCATCGACTTCAATGAGCAGAAGCGCTTCGGCATCGGTCGGCAAACCCACGTGCGCAAAATCTTCGACGCAGCGGATCGTGGTCGCGTCCAAAAATTCCAGCGTACACGGAATGATTCTCGCGGCGATGATGGCCGAAACCGTGCCCGCGGCTTTCTGCATGTCATCGTAAAGCGCCAGCAGCGTTTTGGCAGCGGCCGGCTTGGGAATAAGCTGCAAAAGAATCCTGGTGAAAATGCCGAGGCTCCCCTCACTACCAATAAACAATTCTTTCAAAGAAAAGCCAGCCACATCTTTGACACATTTGTTGCCGACCCGCAGCAACTCGCCGGTGGGCAGCACCACTTCCAAGCCCATCACATAATCTTTGGTGACGCCGTATTTCAGGCCGCGCAAGCCGCCGGAGTTTTCCGCGACGTTGCCGCCAATGGTGCAAACTTTCATGCTGCCCGGATCCGGCGGATAAAACAAGCCTTGCGCTTCGACCGCGGCGTGCAGCTCCGCGGTGATCACGCCCGGCTCCACCCAGGCAGTGAGATTTTCCCGGTCGATTTCCAAAATGCGTTTCCATGAAGGAAAGAGCAAAGTGACGGAACGTTCAACCGGAATGCTGCCGCCGGAAAGGCCGGTGCCAGAGCCGCGCGGGACGACGACGAAATTTTCCGCATTCGCCAGGCGCATGAGGGCTTGCACCTGCTCTACGCTGGCCGGCCGCACCGCGGCCATCGGCACGTTCTCGCGCATCGGCGTGGCGTCATAAGCATAGGCTAGACGATCTTCCACCGAGGCGAGGACATTTTCCGCGCCGACGATCTCGCCGAGCTTTTTGAGAAGAGGGATGTTCTCGGGCGAATCAGAGAGTCGCATCACAGATACTAAATGACCAACGGATGAAGGCGGCCAACGGATTTAAAAATAAACCTTTCGTAACTATAAACAAATATCTCGAATTATCTGTAGTTCTCGTAATTATTGATCGTCCACCTGCCGTTCTCGCGGATGGCGCTGACGAGAACCTCAAGCTCCAGTTTTTCGTTGCCCTGCCGGGGCTCGATATTCAAATGATAAAGGAACATGACATGATCGGCGCCCTGGTCGGTGCGCTGAATCATTTTGTAGTCGATGAACGGCTTGAGCTGGTGAAACTCGCGCTCGCCGTCCTGAAAATAGCGGGCGCCGCCTTTGAGCAGCTCGATTTCCTTGCGCAGATTGCTGGCAGCGAGGCCGCTGGCGATTTCCAGGGCTTCGAGCTGGTTGAGCTTGATGAAATAGCGGTAGCAGAAAGCGTCGGCAATTTCGCGCGGGTCGTTGCGCACGCCGCAGGACAGAAACGCGAGGGAGACAATAAACCACAGCGGCGCCAACAACCGGCCGGCAGTGCGTCGAGAGGGCATATTTGTTTTCAATGAAGAAGTCGTCACCTGATTTTTTTATTCGCAAAATCAAGGAACAAAATAATGCGGAGGGAAACAAAAGTCAAGGGAAATATGCGGGGGAAAAGCAAAAGGCAAAAAGAAAAAAGCAAACGGCAAGCTTCAGCGCGTTGCGTTAGGTGACTCCCAATTCCAGTAAAGCCGCAATTATCGGTGGAGAAAACACTTCTAAGCAACTCATTGATTGGCGATTGCGGATTGTTCTTCATGTTTCTTCACCAACAATCAGCCTCCAAGGCAGTGGCAGCAAAACACGCGGGGCCGATTTATGCCTTCAGCACCCCACCGTGTTTCTTGCTCGCCGCAATTCGCCATCCGAAATCCGAAATGGCAAATGCACTTCGTGTTTTGGGGTTTGTGATCACTCAATGGCAAGGTTAGCGCCACCACGCCGACTTCGGTTTCAATGCACCTCGTGCTTTCGGGTCAGTAGCTTAAAAATTAGACCCACAAAAAGTGGGGAAAATTTAATATAACAAAGAACAGAAAAAATCAGGTGACTAATAATAATAAATTTCACGATGAACGCAAGTGTTTTTTTAAGCCCCTTACAAGTCAAATTTGTGCAAAAAAAGCAAAGATTTTCAACACGGAGAGAACAGAGAAAACAGAGAGAAATACGAGAGCATCTTCTAAATTGCTTTCTCTGTTTTCTCCGTTGGCTCTGTGTTGATCCTTTTGGCTGCGCCCGTTGGGTTTGCGGCCCTGGCCTGCTTAGAGCATTGGCAGGGCAGGCTTGTCCGCGTTGTGTCTTTACGTTTCACATTTTGCTCTTCACGGCATCACCACCATCTTCTTCGTCGCCACAAACGCTTCCGACTCGAGGCGCAGCCAATACAAGCCGCTGCTGACGCGCTGGCCGCGATCATTGCGGCCGTCCCAAAGCAATTGGTGGATGCCCACGGATCTGGCGCCATCAAACAGCGCTCGCACGGTTTGGCCGAGGGCATTGTAAATGCACACGGAGACGCGGGCCGGCTGCGGCAGGGCGAAACGAATCTGCGTTGTTGCCGCCGGCAGAGCGAGTGAGAATGGGTTGGGATAATTTTGCTCGAGCGCAAAATCCGCTGGCGCTTGTTCACGCTGGGCGACACCGACGGCGTCGTTGGTCACAAAGAAGCTCTCGATGCCGCTCGTGGCCGGGGTGGTTCGGCCGTCGCTCGCGGTGGCGCGCCAATAATAGCGAGTGTCGCGCGCCAAAAATCGCGGCATCCGAATCGCGGTCGATTCGGTTCTAAGCGTATCGTTGCCGGTAGTGAGCGTCGGTGAGGTGCTGTACACGATCGTGTAAAGCAGCTTGTCACCATCCACATCGGTCGCGGCGCGCCAGCGCAAAACCGGATTGAGACTTCTGACGGCGACACCGGCAATGGGATCGAGCAGGGCCGGCGCGGTAGGCCGATCTTGAACGTTGTTGACGACGATTTTCACGTTGGCGGTATCTCTGGCGCCGGCGGGATCGGCAACGATGAGCCTGCAATTCTCAATGCCAAACCAATCCGGCCTGGGGGTGAGCTGGAGCACGCGCTGGCTGGTGATCACAGCCGTCAGGTTGGGTCCAGTTTGGGCTTGCCAACTGAGCAGCGCGGCGGCGTGATTGAAGTCGTTGACGTTGGCATCCAAAACCAAATCAAAGCGCGTTTCTTCGTCAA
>JBOHQZ010000087.1:0-13175 GCA_050732275.1 bacterium | reverse complement strand
TTTCCGTCGAGGTGCGCAATGGCGATGTAATTCCGGCTGTTGCTGTTGTAATCGCCGCCAAGCCCGTCGGCGTGTGGCCACGGCACTTCATGCTTGACCGTGCCGGTTTCGCCGTCGAGCACGCTCAAGCGCTCGCTGCTGTAATCTTTCGGATCGGAGGATTTATTGGTTTTGATCAACACTTCGGCGCGGCCGTCGCCGTCAATGTCCCAGATCACCATCGGCGAATAAAACACGCCGGCTTCGATGCCCCAACCCAAGTCAATCGTCCACAGCGGTTTTCCGTTCTTGAGAAATGCCGTGACTTTATAAGTATCTTTTGACTCTTTCCAAAATTTCGGCGAGGGATCGACGTCCCAATTGTTGGTGTGCTTGATAACCACTTCTCGCTCGCCGTCGCCGTTCAAATCGCCGGTGACGAGCTGCGCATCGAGATACGGCCTGCCGAGATCGAAAGCCAGAGCGCCTGCAAATGAATCCGGACGTGACGGCGTGTTCGTCGCGTCTGCGCTTTTAACTTCAACAAAATGATTCGCTGGTTTTTCGTGCTGCGCGCGCACTTCGTAGGCATAGCGGCTTCCGGCTTTCACGCTGTCATCAATAAAATTCATTAGCGGCGTCTGTTTGATCATTTGCGCCGCGTCAGCGCCGGCTCCAAGCGTGTGCCGGTAAATTTCGTAAACCGTGCCGCTGCTATCTTCCGGCAGGCGGCGCCAGCTTAAAAAAACACTGTGCTCGATCGGCAGCGCGACCAGGCCGCGGCCAAGTATGTTTGCCGATTCTCCAAGATAAGGCTCGAAATTGGCGCGTTTTTGAACGGTTGGTTCTTTTTGACAGGCAACGGCCAAGCAGGAGGTGATGGCAATGCCGAGGCGCAGCAACCAGGTCGATTTCATGCAAAGCTCCCGAATCTGCAAAAATTTAAAGCAAAATGATTAGACAAAGATATTGATTATGATCAATACACACGCCAGCAGCAAATTGCGTAAAGTGTGATTTTTAATATTTTTGCGCGACGATTTGGATAGTCGTCGCCAACGAAGGAAAGAGGCGGTTGTAAGCGCGGGTGGTTGGCGATTCTCCGGCGCCGGCGTTATATTGATTTAAAACAAAACTATTTTGGTTAAACCATCTTTTGTATGAAAGCGGGCAGTTCAAATGGATGGCATCATCATCCGGCTGTTCGAAATTGATTTGCCCGTTTTTTGTCATCGGGAAAACGTAAACAAATTTTGGGATACGCGCCCGGCCCAGCTCGATGGCGAGTTTGAGCGAAGTTATGAACATCGCGAGGCACTCGCCCAACGAGGACATGGGGCCATATCGCGTTTGCCCTTTCAAGAGTTTGGTCATCGCCAGGACGGCCCGATGCGGCCCGGAGAGATTGGGACCTATGATAATCATGCGACCACCGGATTTGAGCACGCGGCTGATTTCGGCAAGAATCGTTTCGACGTTAGTGATGTGCTCGAAGACGCAAAGCGAGGCAACTGTATCGAAAGTATTGTCTTCGAACGGCAGGGTCGCTCCGTCATAAGCAACCAGCTCAGGGCCATTGGCCGGCAGTTGGGCGCGATATTCACGCAGCTTCTCGTCGCTGAAAAAATCACAGCCTGTCGTCACAAAGCCGCGCTGGTGAATCAGCAACGGCGTGCGATAGGTGCCGCAGCCGAGGTCGAGCACCTTTCCGCCTGGCGAAGTGTTGCGTTTGATCACCTCGGCGTAGGCGTCATACGCCGTCTGCTCGCGATCCATCAGACCATAAGAATCCGGACGCTCTTCGTAAAAACGCTTGAGCATCTGCGCGATTTGTTTTAACTCTTCTTGATTTTTGACCCGGCGTAGACTCATCTTATCAATTTCAAGCGTTTGAACCAAGCGCACTTAGAATACAGTTTTGAAAGCGTTATGCTCCCAACGGAGAAATTAAGACCAGCGGATGAAAATCCGTTGGCGTTAATTCATCCGTTGGGGGTTTTTAAAACTCGACAATATCTTACCACAAATTCCCTGAAAAAACAAGATGAAAATATCGACAGCCACGGCGAAATGCGGAGCACCGGTAGCGTTTAAGTGAATTTAAAAATAAGGCTTGCAAAGCGCGAAAAATTTTTCTATATATCCACAACAAGCCAAGCAAAATGGTCATGCGACAAAATCAACGGAGGATGAACCATGCTCGATAACCGCTGTCTCGGCAGGTTAGCCGGCTTCGGCTTGGCCGCGCTTCTTTGTTGGAGCTTCCCGATCTTTTCTCATGCTCTTACTGAAGGAAAATCGCGGCCGGTCATTTTCCCGCAGCCGCTCAGCCCGCGCATCGCCAATTATGATATCGACGTCAAGCTCGACGCCGAGAAAAAGATGCTGCACGGGAACGAAACATTGAAGTGGTTCAACAAGTCCGGCGACACGATTACCGAGCTGCATTTTCATTTGTATCTCAACGCCTTCCGAAATCACAAGTCTACTTTCATGAAAGAATCAGGTGGCGCCAGTCGTGGCTACAAGATCGACAAAGACGGCTGGGGATTTATCGAAGTCAACAAAATCACTTTGGCCGCTGGCCAGGATTTGACTGGCAACATGGAATTTATCCAACCCGACGACGGCAATCCTGATGATAAGACGGTCATGCGGTTGCGGCTGCCTCAGCCGCTCAAGCCCAACGATTCGATCATTGTTCATATCGATTTTACCGGTAAGCTGCCGCAGCCGCCGTTTGCGCGCACCGGCGCAAAAAAGGAATATTTTTTTGTCGGTCAATGGTTCCCAAAGATCGGCGTCTACATTGACGGCAAATGGAATTGCCACCAATTCCACGCCAATTCCGAATTTTTTGCCGACTATGGCGTGTACAATGTGCGGATGACCGTGCCGGAAAAGAATACTCTCGGCGCCACCGGCTTGCAGGTCGAGATGAAAAACAACGGCGACGGCACGGCGACGCATTTTTATCACGCCGAAGACGTCCACGATTTTGCCTGGACGACGAGCCCGGATTTCGTCGAATTTACTGACAAGACGCAAGACGTCGACATTCGAGTGCTGATGCAACGCGACCGCGCCTATCAAGGCCCGCGCCATGTCGAAGCGGCCAAAGCCGCGGTCGAATATTTTCAAAATTGGTATGGCGATTATCCATTCCCGAATCTGACCGTCGTCGATCCGCGCCGGGGTGCCGGCGGTTCCGGCGGTATGGAATATCCGACACTGATCACTGCTGGAACTTCTTATGGACTGCCTGAAGGCATTCGCGGCGTCGAGTTGGTGATCATTCACGAATTCGGCCATAATTTTTGGTATCATCTTCTCGCTTCCAACGAGTTTGAAGAAAGCTGGATGGATGAGGGCATCAATACGTACACCGAAATTCAGATCGTGAACGACAAATATGGTCCTGTCGGCGACATGATCAATTGGCTCGGCATCAAAATCAACGATGTGCAATTGCATCGCGGCCGGTATGCGTTCTTCCCCGATTACGATCCGATCATGCGCAAAGCCTGGGAGTTCTATGGCGGCACCAGCTATGGCGTCAATTCCTACTCCAAACCGGGTGTGGTGCTGACCACGCTGCAAAACTATCTCGGCAAAGTGAAGATGCAGCAAGCCATGAGAGCTTACGTCGAGCGCTGGCGCTTCAAGCATCCCAAGTCGCGGGATTTTTTCAATATCATCAACGAAGTCGCCGGTGAGGATTTGAATTGGTTTTTTGAGCAAGCCTTCTATTCCAATGCGATTCTCGATTACAGCGTCGACCGCGTTTTCTCCCGTGAGGTTAAAAAAGTCGATGGTTATGATTTCACGCTGTCGGTCTCTGAATCGGACTCGGGCATGGCCAATGGCAAAAGCCATTTCGGTGATTCGATTGCAGCGAAGGGCCAGCCCAAGATGTATGAAAGCGGCGTCGACGTGCGCCGGCTCGGCGCGTTTAAATTTCCAGTAGAGATTGTCGCGACGTTTGAGGGCGGCGAGAACGTGCGCGAAAAGTGGGACGGCCAGGAGCTGTGGAAAAAGATTCGCTACACCAAGCCCAATAAACTGATTTCCGCCACCGTCGATCCGGAGAATAAAATTCCGCTCGATCTCAATTATACCAACAACAGCAAGGCGGTCAAAGGCTCGGGCCTCGGCGTGAACAAACTGTCGGCGCGCTGGCTGTTCTGGATGCAATTTCTGCTCGACCAGCCGGAGTTTATGAATTTGTTTTCGGCGATCAATTTCTAATCTCGATTCATGCGACACCACGACGAGACATAGCGAGGAGGAAAAGAAATGATTTTACCTAGCTTGAAATCTGGCTTCGCCCAAGTGCGGGCGAATAAGCGCATGGTGGCCGTTTTCTATTTGGCGAATCTTTGTTTTGGCTTGTTGTTGCTGCTGCCCTTGCGCTCGATCCTGAAAAGTTTTGTCGGTGATAGTCAGATGGCCGCCAAGCTCGGCGGGCCGTTGGATATGGATTTTCTGATTGAGTTTCTCAAATACCCCGAAGGCGTTGTTCCCGCGTTTATGGGGTTGATTCTCATCGTGCCCGCGGCCCATTGGCTTTTCACGCTGTTTTTGTCCGGCGGCGTGTTTGCCACGTTTGCCGGCGGCGAGAGATATAACGCTGCTTTCTTTTGGGGCAATTCGGCAAAATACTTCGGGCGTTTCGTCAGATCGACCTTGTGGAGCTTGCCGGTTTTCGCCGTTTTGTTCTGTTTGCAATTTCTCGAAACCGGGGTCCAGCGCTTGATTTTTGGCAGCGATCCTTACCAAAACATCACTTATTGGGGCGGCTGGATCAAGGTGGGGCTGCGACAGATCGGCTTTCTTTTGTTCGCCATGATTTTGGATTATGCCCGAATTCACGTCGTGCTGACCGATGAACGCAGGATGCGAACGTCGTTGCTGCAAGGTTTGAAATTCGTGTTAGGAAATTTTCTCTACACCTTTGGCCTGGCGCTTTCGCTGCTGATCGTTGGTGGGGTGGTGTTGGTAATTTACAATCCCATTGCCAACAACCTGTCTGCGCCGAATGCGCTAATAGTCTTCATGCTTTTCGTGTGGCAGCAAGTTTATATGCTCTTCCGCACGCTGCTGCGGCTAACGACGTATGCGAGCCAGTTGGCTTTGTATCGCCAACGCGCGGCCGAGCCGGTGCCGGAAGCCATCACTTCTGCAGGCGAACAAACGATGGAAGGATTTGCGCCGGCAGCGTGATGGCCGGCTCTTGTTGCTGGCAAAATGCCGATGGTTAAAAACACCGCCATAGACAATTATTCAAGATACAAAAGAGCCTGTCATTCTTTGCAGAATGACATTGAGCTCTTTTCGTTGCAAAATTAAATTAGTAACACTGTGAGCCAATTTCCATTCGTCGCCGTGCTGGACAACATACGCAGCTTGCACAATGTCGGCTCGATCTTTCGCACGGCGGATGCCGCTGGCGTCGGCAAGCTGTATCTCTGCGGCATGACGGGCACACCGCCGCGCCAGGAGATTCGCAAAGCCGCCCTCGGCGCCGAAGAAACGGTGCCGTGGGAATATTTCAAGCAAACCGGCAAGGCCTTGGCGCAATTAAAACAAGCAGGATATTTTCTCCTGGCGTTAGAGAACATCTCGACGAGCATTGATTACCGACGGGCGGCATATCAATTCCCCTTGGCGCTTGTCGTCGGGCACGAGTACAACGGCATCACGCCGGAAATTTTAGCCCAGTGCGACGGCGCGATTTCGCTGCCGATGCGCGGCCTGAAAGTTTCGCTCAATGTGGCGGTGGCGTTTGGCGTCGCGTCGTATGAGATTGCCAATCAGTTAGTGGATGAAACCAACAGTAACTTATAATGATTTTCGCTGCGCTTCAAAACGAACTTACTATGAACGGCGAACCTCGTGATGACCGCTTGAAATATGCCGGATTTGGGGTGCGCTTAGGCGGCATAGCCGTTGATTTGTTTTTAGTATCAATGGTCTCGACGCTCTTGACGATTTTTATCATCAGATCAGTGCATTCTACCTTGTCAACCACGGCAGTTTTACGATTCTTTTTCTTCTTTTTATTGCCGGTCTCTCTATTCATTCAAGTTTTATACTTCGCCTGGTTCAATGCAAATGGAAGGCAGTCTCTTGGCAAAAGACTGTTTGGGATAGCCGTTGTTGATACGTCGTTGCAACCTATTCAATTCCGGCAAAGTCTCGGACGTGCTGCGGCGTTCTACATGGATACGCTTCTGATTGGCCTCGGCCACTTGCCCATGCTGTTCAACAGCCAAAAGAAAACCCTGCACGATATACTCGCCAAAACCTATGTTGTCAGAATAAAACCCCGGCGTCGCTTCGAGCCGTTGCTGAGTGTCGTAGCATTGATCGGATTGATCTTGATTCCGACCAACGAGCTTTTGCGAAGTTATTTAAAGTCCTTTCGCATACCTACAGGTTCCCTCAAGCCCACTCTTCTCATCGGCGACTTCATTGTGGTTGATATGTATTGGGCAAAGAAAAGCATTCCACGCCAAGGTGACATCTTTGTTTTCAAATTTCCGGCGGATACTCGTTTGGATTACATCGAGCGTTGTATCGGCTTGCCCGGTGATACTGTAGAAATACGACATGGTATTGTTTGGGTCAATCGAAAGCAAGAGAGACTTCAATTGGTTAAACGGGAAAACGATCCGGAAGAAGGGCATAATGCTCTTGAGTATGAGGTGAAACCGGAGGATCGACAACCTTATCGAATTCGTCATTATGAAGATCACAATATAAATTTGGAAAGTTACGGGCCGGTCGTTGTTCCGGACAATCATTATTTTGCCATGGGTGACAATCGCGATAATTCATCAGATAGCCGCTACTGGGGCTTTGTCCCGCAAGAAAATATCATAGGAAAGGCTGGGATCATTTATTGGTCTTGGGATCGCAGTGTGCCGTTGTCTCGTTTAAAAGAAAAAATTCGCTGGTCGCGCATCGGCAATGTTTTACAATGACAATAGAAGAGGCTTACAAGCAAGATTGTCGAATTTAGCGCCAATTTTTAATTGCAAATTTTTAATTGAAAATTTAAAATTAAGTTGTATATTTTTAAATGCCACGTCCCGGTGGTGGCAGGATCATCCACGAGCTCGCAACTTTGAACAAGAAAGGACGTCATGAACCTCCGCCTTTTTAAACCTTATTTTCTCATCCTTTTTATTTCTATTTCGCACTCATCTGCTTTCACACAACCCGCTCTCGGCATTTTGGATTTCGACAACAACAGCCTGGCAGACCGCCAGCGCTTGGAGCCGTTGCGCAAAGGCCTGGCGCAAATGTTCAGCAGCGAGCTGGGCCAGTTGCAGGGACTGAACCTGGTCGAGCGCGCGGATTTGCTGCGAGTTATCGAAGAGATGAAGCTGGCGCAAGCTGGAATGATTGACGAGAAAACCGCGCAACAAGTCGGCAAATTGGTTGGCGCGCAGCATCTGCTGCTCGGCAGCTTCGTTTATCTGCCCAACGGCAAAATTCGTCTCGACGCGCGCATCGTCGAGGTGGAAACCGGGCGTATTCTCAAAGCCGGAGAAGCGACCGGAAAAGAGAACCAGCTTTTTGATCTGGTCAAAGCGCTCAACAAAAAGCTCGTCAAAGAACTGGCGCTGCAGCTCTCTGCCAGTGAGATCGCGAAGCTCGACAACTTGCGCAATGTGAAATTCGCCGCGGTCATGCTGTATTCCCAGGCCGTCGCTTATGAAGACCGCGGCGATCTAACCAATGCCAAGAAAAAATATCGCGACGCCCTTGCCGAAGACTCTAAATTTATGCAAGCTCAAATCCGGCTAACCGCTTTGGAGAAAGCCAAACCATGAAACCACTTTCCACTTTCCACTTTCCACTTTCCACTTGCTCTTTGCTTTTTGCCGTTTTCCTCACCTCTTGCGCCGGACCGGTTTCACATTACAGCCGCGGCCGTGAGGCGCTGGAAAACGACGATTACGAAAAAGCTTTGGCCGCATTGCGGCTGGCTGTGAAGGAAGATCCGTTGAACACGGCGGCGGTTCGCGATCTCGGCATCGTTCTTTACGAAATGAAGAATTACAAAAATGCGGCGCTGATTTTGGAAAAAGTGCGGCAGCGCCAGCCGGACGACGGCCCGACCGCAGTTTATCTCGGCGCGGCTTACGAAGCGTTGGGCCGGCTCGACGATGCCACCCAAATTTATCGCACCTACCCGCGCATCAAAGATCCGGACGTTCGCGACCAACTCAGCGCCCGCCTCGATGCGGCCATTCAGGCCAAATTACGCCTCGACGCCCGGCAAGCTTTGGCACAAGAGCGCGCCATCGATCCACAAAGTTTTCCGGAAAATTCCGTGGCCGTGCTCAACTTCCGCAATCTCGGCGGCAATGACGGCTTCGATCCGCTCGCGAAAGGCTTGGCTGACATGGTTATTACCGACCTCAGCCAGGCCAAAGCACTCACCGTGGTCGAGCGCAGCCGTATGCAAGTGCTGATGGATGAGATGGGACTCGGCCAAAGCGGTTTGGCTGATGAGCAAACCGCGCCGCGCGTTGGCCAGTTGCTCGGCGCCAAAAAAGTCGTGCAAGGCAGCTTTCTCGATCTTGCCGGTGGCCGGCTGCGTCTCGATGCCAATCTCTCCGACGCTGCAGCGCGAACCTCGAAGCCCGTCGATGAGACCTCCGGCGAGTTGGCGCGTTTCTTTCGTTTGGAAAAAAGCCTGGTGTTCAAGGTGATCGACGAGCTTGGCGTTACACTTACCCAGGCGGAAGAAGATGCGATCTTGACGATTCCGACGGAAAACTTGCTGGCGTTTCTGGCGTACTCGCGTGGATTGGAGGCACGCGACCGCGGCAATTTTGGCGAGGCGCAAAAAGAATTTCAACAGGCGATCGACATCGATCCCGAATTTAACAACGCCAAATTGCAGCTTCGTCGCGTCAGCCTGCTGCAACAAAATCTTCGGACCATGCGTTCCTCGCGCCGCGGCCCCGCGCGCGCAGCCGGGCCATTGGCGGAGGCGCAAAAACGCCAACTGCGTCTCGTGCGGTCGGCGCTCAACAGCAATCCGGCCTTCAGCTTTGCCAACAAGGCGCGCGTTGCCGCAACGCTGTCCCGTGCCGCCGCCCAAGTTGGCGCGAACGATCAGCGTCAACCACTGCTCGAAGGCTTGAATACGTTCGGCCTTCGCGGCGAGCTTATCATCAGACTCGATTTACCATGAACGAATTTGCCATGCGATACTATAGCGTACTTTTGCTTTTTTCGGCCACGGTGCTTTATGGCCAAGTGAAGAATTCGCGCTTCATCGAGCGTCCATCCTTCCAAACCGGCGCGATTTTTCAGCGCTGGACTTCGGGAAGCGAGCAGAGGCTGGACGAGATCGTCGTGCCGCTGCTGATCAATTATCCCGTCAGCGAGCGTTTCAGCGTGAGTCTGCTCAATACGCCGACGCGCGCCGAGGCGCGCCGCGCCAACGTCTCGTCCAAGCTGACGGCGTTTACCGACACGAAAATCTCGACCGCGCTTATTCTCGGCGAAGAGCGCGCCTTGCTCAATTTCGGCGTCAGCATTCCCTCCGGCCCTAAATCGCTCGACGCCGGTGAAACTTTGGTTGCGCAACAAATTACTTCGCACGCGCTGGCGATGCCGACGAGTTATTTTGGCGGCGGCGTGGAAGTGAGCGCGAACCTCGCCGCGGCCATTGAAGCGGGCAAATGGGTGCTTGGCGGCTCAGTCGGTGGCGTCTATAAGGGCGCTTATGTGCCGATATCAGGACTCGCCAAATATCGTCCCGGTCCGGAGATCAGTGTTTCAGTTGGATTTGACCGGACTCTCAGCGAGCGCAGCCGCCTCTTTGGCGATGTCGGATACACGTGGTATGGCAAAGACCAATCCGGCGGCGTCGAGGTTTTTCAAGCCGACGGCAAAATTCAGTTCAGTCTCGCCGGCATTTGGGCATTGGAAAGATGGCAGGCCTCTTTTCTTTTGGAAAATCGCCTGAAACGAAAAAGTCCGTTCGCGCTCAACACCGCTTTTTCCATAAGTTATGGCAACGAATTGGATTTTTCCACCGAGCTGGCGCGCGAGATGAATCGCGACAGCGCGCTGCTCGCCGTCGCCGGTGTGCGCATTCACGGCAAAAATCTCAACGGCGCCGGCGATGCAACCATCGCCAGCCTCGGCCCGGGTTGGCGCGGCGCTATTTCACCGTCGCTGCAAATGGAAGCGGTCGGCCGCTTTTCTTTCGGTACGCTCAATGGCAACCGGATTCTCGGCGGCGAAGTGAGTTTGGGATTTGCTCTTCAATTTTGATTACGAGGATATCGTATGAAACGTCTTTTTCAGCTTCTCTTGCTCTTGGCTGCTTTGAGTATGTTCACGCCGGGGTGCAGCTTTTTTACCAGTCCCGATGAGGGGCGCTTTGGCGATTTGCAAATCAATATCCGTTTTGCCGGCGCGACAAATTCCGGCGCGGCCGCGAAGAGCGGAATGCTTGCCTCGCCCCAAGCCCTCGATCGCCTCGTGGTGATCGTTTTCGAGTATTCTTTTCAAGACACGAGGAATAATGGGATTTTGGAGCGCGAGCTGCTTCGCCGAGAGTTTACTCTCGGCACCGAACGGCAGTTGCAAACCGTCATTCAGGTGCCGCTGGAAAACCCCGAAATAAGCTGCTTTCGGGTTGTCGTGCGCGCTTTTGAAGGCGCCTTGCTGTTGTATTCCGGCGAAGACCCCAATGTATGTTTTGACGAAGAAAATCGGCAGAGACAGGCCGATGTTCAGCTCGATCCCGAGGCGTTCCGATTGCAATTGTCAAACAACCCTCCTCCCCTCAACTCCCGCTTTTTTACGTTGACCGGACAAGTGCGAGATACCACCGTAACCCGCGTCGAAATCGTCATGGCGGATACTGTGAGGATAACTTTACCGGTGCTCGGCTCCTTCTTTTCCAATCCGGTTATGCTTTTGGGCGACAATACTCTTATAAAAGTGAGCGCTTATAGCGGCTCAGCGTTTCGCGGCGAAACCTCGCGACGGGTGGCGTTTACAGGACGAAAGTCGGATATACTCATCGCGCTGGTTTGGGATCAACTGCTTGATCTTAATCTGGAAATTCAAAATCCTTTGCAACAAATTGTCTCAGCCGCGGCTCCTGGTGACAGCGTCGGCGGCAACCTGATTTTGCCCGACGGGGACGGCTACGGGCCGGAAATTTATGAGTGGCGCGTCAATTCTGGTTTACGGGTCGGCCAATTTGTTGTGCGAGTTGCACGTCAGCGCGTTGATCTAGGACGGACGGCCAGCGGCAGGGTTCATATCTTTCTACGCGAGAGCGAAAACCTACCGATCAGGCGCAGCGTGTCCTTTGTATTCGGACCGCAAGACCTTCAACTTTCAGTAGATAATATCGTTATCCCGTAACGCGACCAGTGCCGCAACCAAAATGCATCGTCAACTGACAATTGTTGATTATCAATTGACAATTTAAAATCTTCGCGGTTGTGATAGTTTTTCAGGGTAATACTCTAAAGCATTTCCAATTCGAGGAGGAGACGTGAATCGCATTCGTGTTGCCCAATTTGGCCTCGGCCCCATCGGCCAGGCCTGCGTGAAAGTGCTCGCGCAAAAACTCGGTGTCGAGCTGGTCGGCGGCATCGATGTCGATCCGCAAAAAACCGGCAAGGATCTCGGCGAAGTTTGCGGCTTGCCAAATCATCTCGGCTTGGCCGTGCGCGGCGATGCTGCCGCGGCGCTAACCGAGTGGCAACCGCACGTTGTGTTGCACACCACGCTGTCGTTCCTTGATCGCATCGAAGATCAGCTCGCGATGATCATTCGTGGCCGCGCGCACATTGTTTCTTCCACCGAAGAACTCTTTTATCCCTACCAACGCAATCCTGAATTTTGCCAGCGCGTCGATGCGTTGGCGAAACAGCATGGCGTCGCTATTGTCGGCACCGGCGTCAATCCGGGATTTGCCATGGACATCTTGCCGCTTTGCCTCACCGGCATGTGCACCGAAGTCAAAAAAATTAGCGCCACGCGCATCGTCGATGCCAGCAAGCGGCGTTTGCCCTTGCAGAAAAAAATCGGCGCCGGCATCAGCCGCAAGGAATTTCGTGAGCGCGTCGCCACCGGCACGTTCGGGCACATCGGCATGCGGGAATCTGCCCTGGCCGTCATGAACTCGATGGGCTGGCCGGTGGATGAAATCAAAGAGAGCCTCAAGCCGATGATTGCGGATAAACGTGTAAGAACCCCTTATTTGACCGTGGAAGTCGGGCAGGTCACCGGCATTCATCAAACCATGCGCGTGCAAAGTGACGGCTTGGAACGGCTGACCCTGAAATTGCAAATGCACGTCGGCGCGCAAAAGCCGCATGACAGCGTCGAGATCGCCGGCAATCCGCCGCTCTCCATGCGCATCGAAGGCGGCATCTTCGGCGACACCGCCACGATTGCTGCGCTCGTCAACGCCATTCCCAAAATCATGAAAGCGCCACCCGGCTTGCGGACGATGCTGGATCTGCCGGTACCGTATGCGTTTCTCTAAAAAAGGTTTAAAGCGATAAAATTTATTTTTTATTTAAAAAGAATCCAGAATCAGACGGACTGAGACACCTATTTATTACCCGCAGGCTTTTGTAACCTTGGGGATAACGCAACCAGTTGGTTTAAACAACTGGTTGATTAAACAGGGAGAAAACCATCCCAAAACGCTAATTTCGCTGAGATTGTTCTGTGATATTGAATTATTAACTTAGGGAGGTTAAGCATGAATCCGTTGAAAAGAGCTGTTGCACTGTCCAGCCTCAATGTCCTTGTCCTGCTGGTCTTGCGGTTTGACGATTTATCGAGAGTTCTTTTTGCAGGAAAAGAAATCGTTCTAGTTGAAATTACTGGAAGCCATTTTGCCATGTTTTGGGTTATCGGCATGTTGATGATTTTATTCACGGCGCTGGTGGCCGGAAAGCTAAGCTTGCCGAACACTCACCCGTTTCGGCATCTATTTAGACGATAAAATTGGGGGGAGCCGCCGCCATGAAATTGAAAATTATAAAAACCATCAGTAGGAATATTCTGTACATCGTCGGCACTGCCATATTTGTTTTGATCATCTATCTGCTGCAATTCCCTGACGTTGACAAGCCCGGGAAGGAAATTTTGGGAAATTTCATTGAATGGTATGGCATGCTGTTTAGCGT